>NZ_PTSR01000059.1:0-5353 GCF_002965345.1 Escherichia sp. MOD1-EC5950 | reverse complement strand
TGAATCAGGAGAGCAGATTACCCCCTGGATCTGATTTCAGGCGTTGGGTGTGGATCACTATTGCACCGTTCGTGACAGTACAGTCCCAGAAAATCTGTCAGGACATTGCCGGTGAAACCAATATGTTCTCTGACTGGGCTGCCTCGAGGCAGGGATGCACGGTAGGTGGCCAGATGAATAAGGTGCTGGATAAGGCACCGGAAAACATGAAAGACCAGGTGATGCGTAATAAGAATCTGATGTGGGAGATTCTGAAGAAGAACGACATGATGAACGGTAACACCGAGCTGATGGAGCTGGTGATGAACGTTACCGGAACGCTGATTTTTGATGATAAAGGCGAAATCCAGTTTATCGGGCCGCAGGCTAATCACCAGGGACTTATCCGGGCACTGATGTATGGCGGACAGGCCACTATCTTTGGCTGTACATCCACGGGGGACTGTCTCAAGACACGCAACCGCACAGTGACGGTCAGTCAGAACAACAGTCTGAACCAGCGTGTGCAGAACATGATAAAGAATATCTCTGACAAACTGGTCAGTGATGACCCGCTGACCAGCCAGGAAAAAGGGTTTATTGAAAGCACCAGTGTGCCCATTCTGCGTTACCTGGTGGACCCGCAGATGCTGAACATCTCCACTTTCTACCCGTCACTTTCCGATTACATTGCCTATGACATCCTGCTGCAGTACCTGAACGAACTGCTGAGTCAGGCCCGGGTGCAGGCCGGCAGTAAAAACTTCCCGGAAGAGCAGATGAAGATGTTACGGGAGAACTTCTCTGAAGCCTCCCGCCAGCTGGAAGGGCTGCAGGCTCAGGTGGATGTGAAGGCGAACACTCTGATGGAGCTGGAGCAGCGCATGGGTTATCTGCGTCAGCAGGTATCCGCGCAACTGATGAGTCGTTATGAGCAGAACCTGAACTATACATCTGTATCTTCTGCACAGCTGACGACAGGAGGTAACTGATGAGCATGGTGGATACCGTTTATGTCATGAGTGGCGGTGAGTTCTTTCAGGCGGCATTTAATGGCGTGGCCACGCTTATCGGCACATCCACATGGGACTCCCTGTTTCATATTGTGGGATTCTTCTCCGCGATGGCACTCTTCTTCGTTTATATCCGGGGCCATGACCCGAAGGAAGTGCTGAAGTTTATTGCGGTGTTCATTCTGATAACCAGTGTGCTGGTTATTCCGAAACGTACCGTGCATATCATCGATATGACGAATCCCACACTGGTGCTGCGGGTGGATAATGTGCCGACCGGGCTGTCGGTGCCGTTCCGGTTTATCACCAGTATTGGTGGCTCCCTGACGAAAATTTATGACTCCGTGTTCCATACCCCGGACTCTGTGGCCTACAGCAAAACCGGTATGTTGTTTGGTGCCACACTGATGGCCAACACCACGGATGTGGTGGCACAGAACGGTGACCTGGCCATGCTGCTGAGCGAGTATGTGCAGCAGTGTGTAATCGGCGACATTATGCTGTCGCACAAGTACAGCATGGCTGAACTGATGCACTCATCCGACCCTTATGAAATCATCTTCCGCAAACCCAGCCCGCTGCGTGGCGTGATTGTGCCACGTGGCAACAGCCTGGCACAGGCAGGATTCCAGACCTGTGAGGCGCTGGCCAACAACGTGCTGAAGCGTGAACTGAAAGTGGATACGACAAAGGGCGGAAAGACCTGGGATTATTATGTTAACCGCTTCATTGGCCCCCGTGCCAGCGCCGATACGCTGTTCGGTCTGATGATGGCGGACAGCTATGGCTTCTACTATCAGGGCGGACGGGATGCCAGTGAAATTCTGCGCCAGAATGTGGTGATGAATGCCATAAAACAGGGTATCACCACCCATACGGCAGCCAGCGGCAACGTCGCCAGCCTGGTGAATATGGCAGACCAGTCATCGAACAGCAAAATGCGCCTCAGCTGGGCAGCATCAGGTGGGCTGGCGGCCACATTTGTGCCGGTGATGCATACTGTCCTGATGGCCATGCTGGTCGGGATGTTTCCGATAATCATTCTGCTGGCCACCATTCATGGTCTGACACTGCCGGTGCTGAAAGGCTATGTGTTCTCCCTTGTTTATCTGCAGAGCTGGCCACCACTGTATGCCATTCTGAACTACGCGATGGCGTTTTATCTGAAAGGCGAAACGAAGGGGATGAATTTCTCCCTGTCGAATCTGAACACCATCCAGCAGACTCACAGTGATATCGGGCTGATGGCGGCCTGGCTGTCAAATTCGATTCCGTTTATTGCTGCCGGTCTGGTGTTTGGTCTGTGGCGCGTGGTTTCACAGGCAGGGAACTATCTGGGCTCATCCATTAACAGCACAGCCTCGTCTGCTGCCTCTCAGGCCGCAGACGGTACGTGGGCGTTTAACAACATGCAGATGGAGAACGTCTCCGGCTTTAAATGGGACACCAACCAGTCCGTGCGTGACGGTCAGATGCTGACCCAGCATGCCAGCGGTGCGACAACAACAAAAACAGCAGGCGGGGGCATTCTGCATGATGGTAAATCGGCGATTTCCAGTCTGGCGACGGATATCCAGTTTGGCCGTATGCTGAGCAGCAGCTATCAGGCGCAACAGCGCGAGGCGGAAAGCCAGGTGCAGAGTCTCAGTAACAGCATCAGTCATGGCAGCCAGCTGGTCGGCAGTCAGTTGACGCAGTGGGCGCAGCAGCGGGGCAACAGCGATACAGTGGTAAGCGGTGCTGACAGCAGCCGGGCCACCACACTGACGCAGGCCATCAACAAACTGAACAGCGTGGCTGATTCACTGGCAAAACGTGCCGGTATCAGTACGTCTGAAGCGGTTACGGAGGTGCTGGATAAGTCTCAAAGTGGCAACTTTACTGCTGGTGTATCAGGAAGTGTTGGTAAAGATAAGCTGTTTGGTTTTCTCAGTGCCAAAGCTCAGGCTGATTTCAGTTATAAAGGCTCCGACAGGTCGTCTCATGGAATTAATTCAGATATCAGCTCAAAAACAGGGCATGACCGTAGCCTGACCGCACAGGAAACAAAAGATGTGCGTGATGCCATGGATGTCATTAATAACCATCGCACGACGGATAACAGCAGCCATACTGACAATGCCTCTTCGTCCCTGTCTGAGCAACTGGCCAGCAACCTGAGCGATTTGCAGAGCCAGATTAAGCAGTATAATGATGCACTTAACCGCAGCCATGAATATGCTCAGATGGCCAGCTACGCAGAGAATAACAGCGCGAGTATTAACAGCAACTACAGTCAGGAGTTTGTTAACTATGTGCATCAGTCTGCACCGGGACGTGCCACGACCGTGCTGACCGATGCCGGAAATCCGTCACTGCGGGCGGAGCGGGAACAACTGGCACAGGCATTTGTGGATGAGAAACTGAAACCCCAGCTGGAGCAGGAATTCAGGGAAAACCGGTTGCGGGCTTCAGAAGGCATGGGCAGTGTTGCGCCGACATCTGATATGCAGAGTGACCTGAAGCGAGCGTATGCAGAGAATTTTGCTGATATGCAGCAACGAGCTTCCGGCGCATCGGTTCAGCGTGCAGAGCAGATCCAGAAACAGGTGCGTGATACTCGTCAAACTGTGGAATCGCAGGTGCTGAAAAATGAGCAGGAAATGGCATCATCTCAGCAGGAACTGAAGACACAACGGAACACACTTGCAGAACAGCATAAGGAGAGTGAAGGTGTGTATAACGAAGCATTGAAGCAGGAGCGCTCAGAACAGAAATTTGGATGGAACTCAGATAAAGATGAAGAGAATATGCAACGTCTGAGGGATGCTGCAAAGTGGAAGGATAAATAAGAAAGAGAGAGTTATGTCCAGGCTATTAACTGAAAAATTAAAAACGTTTAACTGGAAAGATGACAGGCCTCGTATATGGCCAAGTTGTAAATTCGGTGTACAGGCAACAGCATGTTGTATGATGTTATCTCTTATTGTGATTTTGCCTGCCGTTTTTATTAACTTTGAAAGATATTTCATTTTTCTTGTATACGCTTCAATTGTCCATTTGTTTTCTGCGGTTATTACAATTGGTGAATTGGGAGAAACATCCTCTATTCAACGTGTTCTTATGAAAATAGAGCCTGAAACGGATATTGTTTCAAAATCAGAACAGTTAAAAAAACGTTGTGTATTATCTGCCTGCAGGGTGGCCCTGGTCGTTATCGCTGTCGCTGTTGGGGTTGAACTGCAATTTGTCCTTTTCTCAGGGGCTGCGTTCGCCTTATCTGGTGCGATATTTACATGCATTTTTTCTTATAAAGTGCGAAAACTATATCCTGGTAATTTTGTTCGAATTGTCTCTTTTTATCTGTGGGGGAAACGGTATTCAAAAGGAAATACGTCGCGCCCCAGTGATAATGGAGTTAATCCGATAACTGGTTTCTCTATGGCAAATGATTCATTTAATACGAATGGTAATGTTGTGGGAAGAGTCTCTGGACTTTATGATGATCATATGTCATTTGAATTTGGTTCAGTTACATCCTTGCCATTTGAAAATGATTCGGCCACATCTTCGTTATTGGAGAATAATGAATTCGGGATAATGAATTTCAATCCTGCATCAGGGCTACCAATGATGAATGATACGATTGATATTAACGGAGATGTTTTTGGTACAACATCCCATTTTTATGATGATCAATATCATTTAGATGATTATCATCACAGTCACGATAATCATTGCTGGGATGACCGTTGGTAAAAATACAGGTACGATTCATGCGATAACCCAGAGGTGTTATCAGCAATTGTTTTTCGTTTAAGGATAAATCTATGTTATTAAATCGTAAAAATAACTTTATCGCTGCGGTTGTTCTGGGGGCGTTTCTCCTTTCTGGCTGTGGTGCGATGAGCACTGCAATTAAAAAGCGTAATCTGGAAGTCAAAACCCAGATGAGTGAAACCATCTGGCTTGAACCTTCCACGGATCGCACCGTTTATCTGCAAATCAAAAATACTTCCGATAAGGACATGAGTGGCCTTCAGGGAAAAATTAACAGCCAGGTGCAGGCGAAAGGCTATCGTATCGTGAATAATCCTGCCGATGCGCATTACTGGATTCAGGCGAACGTACTGAAAGCCGATAAAATGGATTTGCGGGAAGCGCAGGGCTTTCTGAGTCGGGGGTACGAGGGCGCTGTTCAGGCTGCGGCGTTAGGGGCAGGCATTACAGCCTATAACTCCAATTCTGCCGGTGCCACGCTGGGGGTAGGACTGGCTGCCGGCCTTGTGGGAATGGCGGCTGATACGATGGTGGAAGATATCAACTACACCATGGTAACTGATGTGCAGATCGCAGAGCGCACTTCCGCGCAGGTGACGACT
>NZ_PTSR01000058.1:0-5434 GCF_002965345.1 Escherichia sp. MOD1-EC5950 | reverse complement strand
AAGGCCATTACCCGTTCAGAAAGCTATCTTGGCGCAATGAAAGCCGGTGCCTGCCGGTATGACACGGAAGGGTATGTTACGGAGCATATTTCTCAGGAAGAGGAAGCGTATGCGGCAGCGCGTCTGGCAAAAATTCGTCGCCAGAACCGGAGAAAAGCCGAACTTCAGGCCGTGCTGGATAAACAGTAAAAAAGCCTCCCTCAGAAGCAAGGGAGGCAAACAATAATGCTCAAAAGGAAACAACTTCCTACCCGAAGGAAGTCAGTTCAGTGAATTATTTAACACAGAAATACTGACAGGGGAAAGAGAGGGCAGATACAAATGGACGGATTCAGAAGCCATTCACGGGACGCTCAGGTCTGGCGTTACCAGCGTGCCGGAAGCCGTGCCGTCAGCCTGGAGGTCAGGGGATTCCGGAAGGAGGCCGCTGAAGCATGGCTCCTGGCTGCCCGTGTGGCGCCCCGTACAGACTGGCAGCAGTTTGCCCGACAGAGAGCTGAGCACTGCCAGCGGCGGGGATAACGAAAAAACGGCCAAAAAAAAGACCTCCCCTGAGCAAAGGAGGCCAAAAATCATTCATGGCGTATCACTGACATTGAATGAATGCTCTGTACATCAACCCTGTGAAGCTACCACCGGTTAATGCCGGGAGGTTGCGGGAAAGAAAGATAACACACAGTAATTACATGGTTAATACCTGTGGGGATGTTTTTGCGACAGGAAAGCGTCAGGTGAATAAAAAAAGACCGCCATGTGACGGTCAACGCTGTCCGGTCAGGGACAAATGCATCCAGTAAGGAGACCAGAATAATAACATCACGTTGTCAGGCTGTTAATATCAGGTGGTGTTAAGTGTTATTTATGACTCTTTTATCTGGTTGTGAAGTCTGTTAATCAGGAAAAGAAAATAGTGACCGGAAAATCAGAGAGGCAACAGATAATTGCATTTATCGATTACGAGAACTGCAGTAATCTGACAGAAGTTCCCTTAGATATATACGGAGTTGATTATATTTGCGGGCGCGAAACAGAATAATGTGGCACTGCCAGTAAACGCTTTCCCTGAAGCAGTAAGAGTCACACTCCGGCATGTCAGTGAAGTCTCCCGGAACAATGTTGATTTTCATCTGGTGCTGGAGCTGGGGCAGCGTGTATGCCACTGCGAGCCGGAGAAGGAATACCATATTGTTTCCGCTGACAAGGGATATGACGGTATCGTCCGGACACTGCAGGCGCGCGGGATTCGCTGCCGTCGCGTCTCCCCGGATAATGTGTCATCAGTAAAGACAGCTGTATCCGACATGGATATCGTTATGCGGTGGGCAAACAAAATTCAACAGGCAGCGCGGAAGGTTCGTAATATGCCGGTAACAGAAGAGACATTTAATAATTATTTAAAATCACAGATGCGCGGTGAATGGCGTGATGTCCTGACTAAAGGTATCCGGGATGAACTGGTCCGACGGGGAGTAATGAAAATTCAGGGGAATAAAATTATCCGGTAAGACTTCCAGAAGAAAATAAAATGATATTTATTTTATAAAAACAGAAAGGTCGAAAATCAATAATGGCATTTATTTCCATGACAAGGCAGAAAGCGCCGTACAGATACGCAAGCAAGACCCGGTTATCGATAAGGCGAACAGACTCAGGCTCTGCCGGGTGTTATGTGACAGTTGCCGTTCGGGGGAAGCAGGAATTTATTATTGCTGAACTTGATTCAGAAGCCCGGAAAATCAGACTGAAACTGACGGACTCATATGAAGAAGGGGTAAGGCTGTCTTCGGGCACGTTTACGCTACCGGCCAGATTCTGCAGGGAAATACTGTCGGATGACGTCCGGAGTATTACCATTCTTCTGGAAAAAAGCGAGGATGACTGGTGGTACGGAAGTTACTGATACATCACTGACGCCTTCGCGTTGCTCAGTTGTCCAACCCCGGAAACGGGAAAAAGCAAGTTTTCCCCGCTTCCGGCGTTTCTGCAATAAAAAGCGGAGGCATGGAGGTCGTCGTAACCAGACAGGAATGTGGTATTATCGCGGCGGGTGTCTGAGCCTTTCTGGTTCAGGCAAGACGCAGGTACCAGAAATGCGAAGACCCCACTCGTTAATCCATTAACTCGTGAGGTCTGCATGAAGTACGTAGCACTACTGATTGTAGCCTCTTCTTTGCAGAGAGGTCAAAGTTTATGACGAAATATGCCCTTATCGGGTTGCTCGCCGTGTGCGCTACGGTGTTGTGTTTTTCACTGATATTCAGGGAACGGTTATGTGAACTGAATATTCACAGGGGAAATACAGTGGTGCAGGTAACTCTGGCCTACGAAGCACGGAAGTAAGCTGCCGGGCGGGGACGGAAGTCCCCGCTTTCCGGAAGTGTGAGGTATTTCAGGGGCAGACACCCGACATGCCCGAAACAGCCGGTCCCGCCCGGGGCCGGCATCCAGGTTAAGGCATTTCCAGCTTTTCAGTCATTTCATTATCAAAATCACATTAAACGGTCGTAATCAGACATGATTTGTGCGCCAACACAGATCATCGTCACAACTTTCAAGTCGCTGATTTCAAAAAACTGTAGTATCCTCTGCGAAACGATCCCTGTTTGAGAATTGAGGAGGCGAGATGTCGCAGACAGAAAATGCAGTGACTTCCTCATCTGGCGCAAAACGAGCATACAGAAAGGGTAAACCTTTGAGTGAAGCAGAACGACAGAGAGCAGCTTCTGCGCGCAAACGATCTGTATGTAAAGAGATCAAGGTTTTCGTCAGACCAGAGCTAAAAAACTACCTTACCAGTCTGTGCGCAGAGGAAGGGGTAACTCAGGCAGAGTTGATAGAAAGGCTTATCGAGAAAGAGGTCTGTCACCGGAATATGATGTGATGGGATCACATTCTTGCTAGTTTTTTCTGTCAGTGCTAGATTACTGATCGTTTAAGGAATTTTATGGCTGGCCACACCATAAAGTGGCAGGGAACTGGTTCTGATGTGGATGTACAGGAGCCAGAAAAGTGAAAACCCCGATAATCTTCGACAAGTTTGGCGACTGAGAAGATTACCGGGGCTAACAAGAAACTGCATAGAAGCTGTTGCTCTATGCGGGGAGTATAGTTATATGCCCGGAAAAGTTCAAGACTTCTTTCTGTGCTCACTCCTTCTGCGCAGCATAAGTGCAGGATGGTGTGGCTGAAAGATACATCTCACAAAGACACTGGAGTCAGCTTCCTCCCGAAGAGCAAATCCGTTTCTGGGAAGACTATGAAGCGGGAAGGGCAACCACTTTCCTGGTTGAACCGGAAAGGAAGCGCACAAAGCGTCATCGTGGTGAGCACTCCACTAAACCCAAATGCGAAAATCCGACCTGGTATCGTCCTGCGCGTTATAAGGCGCTGAGCGGGCAGCTCGGGCACGCCTATAACCGTCTGGTGAAAAAGGACCCGGTGACCGGCGAACAGTGCCTGCGCATGCACATGTCGCGACATCCTTTTTACGTGCAGAAACGGACGTTCGCTGGCCGTAAATATGCTTTCCGTCCGGAAAAACAGCACCTCCTTGATGCCATCTGGCCGGTTCTGGTCAGCTTCAGTGATGCGGGCACACACACCGTGGGCATGAGTGTTTCCCGTCTGGCCAGAGAAATCAGCCCGAAAGACAGCAAAGGAAAGGTTATTCCGGAACTGGAAGTGACGGTCTCCCGTCTTTCCCGTCTGCTGGCCGAACAGGTGCGTTTTGGTGTGCTGGGTGTTTCAGAGGAAACGATGTGGGACCGTGAAACCCGCCAGCGTCTGCCACGTTACGTCTGGATAACACCGGCAGGCTGGCAGATGCTGGGCGTCGACATGGTAAAACTTCACGAACAGCAGCAGAAACGACTGCGTGAAAGTGAAATCCGCCAGCAGCTCATTCGGGAAGGTGTACTGCGTGAGGATGAAGATATCTCCGTACATGCGGCCAGAAAACGCTGGTATCTGCAGCGCAGCCAGGATGCGCTGAAACACCGTCGTGCAAAAGCGGCAGCCAGTAAGCGCGCCAGACGTCTGAAGAAATTACCCGCCGACCAGCAGATTTACGAGATGTCACAGCACATCCTGAAGCGTATGCCGCCGGATGAAGCCTACTGGTGCACGCCGGAACGTTTACAGCAACTGGCCATCAGGGAGCTGTATCAGCTTGAACTGACGCTGGCTGCGCCACCGCCGCACTAGACCGCATCATCCCTTCAGCACTGAATCATCGCCAGCCCCTCCGGGGCTTCCGGCGCTGGTTCCGTTCAGCCCAAAATCCGCCACAATCACCTTAAATCCTCTCAGAGGGGCATATCTGCCCATAAATCCACGCATCAGTCATCAGAACGTGCTCACGTCGTTTCAGTTACCCACATAAACCCGCAAACAAAGAAATTTAAGAAGCCGCAAACCAGAAACAGCAAACCTGCAATATAGTCTTACCCCAGTTACTTAATCCCCTGTGTTGCTTCGCCGCAGGGAAAGTCTTTATCCCTGAAACTTCTGTGAACAAATACAAAGAGGCCTTCGCTTGCAGCGGCAAAAGCCGCGCCGCTCAGAATTCAAAAGCACCTCCCACCGCAAGCGGCGGGCCCCGACCGGAGTCAATTTAGTTACAACACTCAAACACAACCACCAGAAAAACCCTGGTCCAGCGCAGAACTGAAACCACAAAGCCCCTCCTCATAACTGAAAAGCGCCGCCGCCCCCGCCCAAAGGGCGGGAACAACATCGCTTTTAATTATGAATGTTGTAACTAAGCAGCATCATCGCTGTCAGTCTTCTGGCTGGAAGTATTGAATACACGCTCGTAAGCGGCCCTCACGGCCCGCTAACGCGGAGATACGCCCCGACTTCGGGTAAACCCTTGTCGGGACCACTCCGACCGCGCACAAAAGCGCTCTCATGGCTGAAAACGGGTATGGCTTAGCAGGGCTGGGATGGGTAAGGTGAAATCTATCAATCAGTACCGGCTTACGCCGGGCTTCGGCGGTGTTACTCCTGTACCATATGTAACTACATCATGCCGCCTTACATGCGCTACGCGCATATGAAGACAAATAGCCCACATCAAACGGTTTTTGGGTCTTCAGTACGCCATAGCACCAGTGCACGAGTTTTCTCATCAGCGCACCAATGGCACACATTTTGGCCTTACCTCTCAGGCATAATCGCTCATACATCGCTTTCATCAATGGGTTAAATCTCAGACCACACAACGAAACCAGATACAGTTTTGCCCGGATTTCCGGCGGACCAATTTTTGACAGTTTCGGACACCCTCTGACCGAGGTGCCGGAATATTTTTCAACGGGAACGACACCTAAAAATGTAGCCGCCTGTTCTGCTGTGGCGAAATCATGGCTCCGCAGGATGACAAGCATATTCAGACCTAACTGATAACCTACGGATTTTATTGACGTCAGCAGGT
>NZ_PTSR01000057.1:0-5751 GCF_002965345.1 Escherichia sp. MOD1-EC5950 | reverse complement strand
AAGGCCATTACCCGTTCAGAAAGCTATCTTGGCGCAATGAAAGCCGGTGCCTGCCGGTATGACACGGAAGGGTATGTGACGGAGCATATTTCTCAGGAAGAGGAAGCGTATGCTTCAGCGCGTCTGGCAAAAATTCGTCGCCAGAACCGGAGAAAAGCCGAACTTCAGGCCGTGCTGGATGAGCAGTAAAAAGGCCTCCCTCAGAAGCAGGGAGGCAAAACAATAAGGCTATAAAGGAAACAACTTCCACACCCGAAGGAAGTCTGTCCACTGAATTATTTAACACAGGAATACTGACAGGGGAAAGAGGGGGAAGATGCAAATGAGCGGATTCAGAAACCATTCACGGGATGCTCAGGTCTGGCGTTACCAGCGTACCGGAAGTCGTGCCGTCAGCCTGGAGGTCAGGGGATTCCGGAAGGAGGCCGCTGAAGCGTGGCTCCTGGCTGCCCGTGTTGCACCCCGTACAGACTGGCAGCAGTTTGCCCGGCAGAGAGCTGAGAACTGCCAGCGGCGGGGGTAATGAAAAAACGGCAAAAAAAAGACCTCCCCTGAGCAAGGGAGGCCGAAGGTCATTCATATGACGTATCACTGACATTGAATGAATGTTGTACATCTACCCTGTGAGGCTACCACCGATTAATACCGGAAAGTTGCGGGGAGAAAGATAACACACAGTCATTACGTGGTTAATACCTGTGGGGATGTTTTTGCGACCGGAGGCTGCCGGGTGGATAAAAAAAGACCGTCATGCGACGGTCAACGTTGTCCGGTCAGGGACAAATGCATTCAGTAAGGAGAGTAAAATAATAACATCACGTTACCCGGCTGTTAATATCAGGTGGTGTTAAATATTATTTATAACTCTTTTATCTGGTTGTGATATTTGTTGATCGAGAAGAGAAAATGGCGACCGGAAAATCAGAGAAGCAACAGGTGATTGCCTTTATCGATTACGAGAACTGCAGTAACCTGACAGAAATTTCCTTAAATATATATACGGAGTTAATTATATTCGCGGGCGCGAAACAGAATAATGTGGCGCTGCCAGTAAACGCTTTCCCTGAAGCAGTAAAAGTCACACTCCGGCATGTCAGTGAAGTCTCCCGGAACAATGTTGATTTTCATCTGGTGCTGGAACTGGGGCAGTGTGTATGCCATTACGGAACGGAGAAGGAATACCATATTGTTTCCGCTGACAAGGGATATGACGGTATTGTCCGGACACTGCAGGCGCGTGGGATTTGCTGCCGTCGCGTCTCCCCGGATAAGGCGTCATCAGTAAAGATGGCTGCACCCGACATGGATATCGTTATCCGGTGGGCAAACAAAATTCAACAGGCAGCGCGGAAGGTTCGTAATATGCCGGTAACAGAAGGGGCATTTAATAATTATTTAAAATCACAGCTGCGCGGTGAATGGCGTGATGCCCTGGCCAATGGTATCCGGGATGAACTGGTCCGCCGGGGAGTAATGAAAATTCAGGGTAATAAAATCACCTGGCAATATTGATGGCAGAAAAATTAAATAATATCAGCTCCATAAAAACAGAAAGGTCGAAAATCAATAATGGCATTTATTTCCATGACAAGACAGAAAGCGCCGTACAGATACGTAAGCAAGACCCGGTTATCGATAAGGCGAACAGACTCAGGCTCTGCCGGGTGTTATGTGACGGTTGCCGTTCGGGGGAAGCAGGAATTTATTATTGCTGAACTTGATTCAGAAATCCGGAAAATCAGGCTGAAACTGACAGGACTCCTGTGAAGAAGGGGTAAGGCTGTCTTCGGGCACGTTTACGCTTCCGGCCAGATTCTGCCGGGAAATACTGCCGGACGACGTCAGGAGTATCACCATTATTCTGGAAAAAAGCGACGATGAGTGGTGGTACGGGAGTTACTGATACGTGGCAGAACTCCGGACACTGACGCCTTCGCGTTGCTCAGTTGTCCAACCCCGGAAACGGGAAAAAGCAAGTTTTCCCCGCTTCCGGCGTTTCTGCAATAAAAAGCGGAGGCATGGAGGTCGTCGTAACCAGACAGGAATGTGGTATTATCGCGGCGGGTGTCTGAGCCTTTCTGGTTCAGGCAAGACGCAGGTTCCAGAAATGCGAAGACCCCACTCGTTAATCCATTAACTCGTGAGGTCTGCATGAAGTATCTCGACACTACTGATTGTAGCCTCTTCCTTGCAGAGAGGTCAAAGTTTATGACGAAATATGCCCTTATCGGGTTGCTCGCCGTGTGCGCCACGGTGTTGTGTTTTTCACTGATATTCAGGGAACGGTTATGTGAGCTGAATATTCACAGGGGAAATACAGTGGTGCAGGTAACTCTGGCCTACGAAGCACGGAAGTAAGCTGCCGGGCGGGGACGGAAGTCCCCGCTTTCCGGAAGTGTGAGGTATTTCAGGGGCAGACACCCGACATGCCAGAAACCGCCGGTCCCGCCCGGGGCCGGCACACAGGTAAGGCATTTCCTGTTTTTCAGCCATTTCGCAACAAAATTCACACTAAATGACAGTAATCCCCGTTGATTTGTGCGCCAACACAGATCTTCATCACAATTCTCAAGTCGCTGATTTCAAAAAACTGTAGTATCCTCTGCGAAACGATCCCTGTTTGAGTATTGAGGAGGCGAGATGTCGCAGACAGAAAATGCAGTGACTTCCTCATCTGGCGCAAAACGAGCATACAGAAAGGGGAATCCGCTTTCTGATGCAGAGAAACAAAGATTATCAGTGGCCCGTAAAAGAACTTCGTTCAAGGAAGTAAAAGTATTTCTTGAACCAAAGTATAAGGCCATGCTCATGCAAATGTGTCATGAAGATGGCCTGACTCAGGCTGAAGTTCTGACCGCACTGATAAAAAGTGAAGCGCAAAAACGATGCATGTGATGATGGGCTTACATTCTTGAGTGTTCAGAAGATTAGTGCTAGATTACTGATCGTTTAAGGAATTTTGTGGCTGGCCACG
This sequence comes from Escherichia sp. MOD1-EC5950, assembly GCF_002965345.1. Classification (NCBI taxonomy): domain Bacteria; kingdom Pseudomonadati; phylum Pseudomonadota; class Gammaproteobacteria; order Enterobacterales; family Enterobacteriaceae; genus Escherichia; species Escherichia sp. MOD1-EC5950. The sequence continues at coordinate 2,777 of NZ_PTSR01000057.1, read as the reverse complement.
CCGTAAGGTGGCAGGGAACTGGTTCTGATGTGGATTTACAGGAGCCAGAAAAGCAAAAACCCCGATAATCTTCTCTAACTTTGGCGAGTACAGAAAGATTACCGGGGCCCACTTAAACCGTATAGCCAACAATTCAGCTATGCGGGGAGTATAGTTATATGCCCGGAAAAGTTCAAGACTTCTTTCTGTGCTCACTCCTTCTGTGCATTGTAAGTGCAGGATGGTGTGACTGATCTTCAACAAACGTATTACCGCCAGGTAAAGAACCCGAATCCGGTGTTCACTCCCCGTGAAGGTGCCGGAACGCTGAAGTTCTGCGAAAAACTGATGGAAAAGGCGGTGGGCTTCACCTCCCGTTTTGATTTCGCCATTCATGTGGCGCATGCCCGTTCCCGTGGTCTGCGTCGGCGCATGCCACCGGTACTGCGTCGTCGGGCCATTGATGCGCTGCTGCAGGGGCTGTGTTTCCACTATGACCCGCTGGCCAACCGCGTCCAGTGCTCCATCACCACACTGGCCATTGAGTGCGGACTGGCGACGGAGTCTGCTGCCGGAAAACTCTCCATCACCCGTGCCACCCGGGCCCTGACGTCCCTGGCAGAGCTGGGGCTGATTACCTACCAGACGGAATATGACCCGCTTATCGGGTGCTATATCCCGACCGATATCACGTTCACACCGGCGCTGTTTGCTGCTCTCGATGTGTCTGAAGAGGCAGTGGCTTCCGCGCGCCGCAGCCGTGTGGAATGGGAAAACAGACAGCGTAAAAAGCAGGGACTGGATACCCTGGGTATGGATGAACTGATTGCGAAAGCCTGGCGTTTTGTGCGCGAGCGTTTCCGCAGTTACCAGACAGAGCTTAAGTCCCGTGGAATAAAGCGTGCCCGTGCGCGTCGTGATGCGAACAGGGAACGTCAGGATATCGTCACCCTGGTGAAACGGCAGCTGACGCGTGAAATTGCGGAAGGACGCTTCACTGCCAATCGTGAGGCAGTAAAACGCGAAGTGGAGCGTCGTGTGAAGGAGCGCATGATTCTGTCACGTAACCGTAATTACAGCCGGCTGGCCACAGCTTCCCCCTGAAAGTGACCTCCTCTGAATAATCCGGCACGCGCCGGAGGCATTCGCACGCCTGAAGTCCGCCAGTGCACAAAAAATCAGCACCACATACAAAAAACAACCTCATCATTCACCTTCTGATGCATCCGGTTCCCCCTGTTTTTGATGCAAAACACCTCCCACAGACGGGGAATTTTTCTTATCCACATTTAACTGCAAGGGACTTCCCCATAAGGTTACAACCGTTCATGTCATAAAGCGCCAGCCGACAGCCTTACAGGGTGCAATGTATCTTTTAAACACCAGTTTATATCTCCTTTAAACTACCTAATTACATTCATTTAAAAAGAAAACCTATTCAGTGTCTGTCCTGTGGACAGACAGATATGCACCTCCCACCGCAAGCGGCGGGCCCCGACCGGAGCCGATTTAGTTACAACATGCAAACACAGACCCCGAAAAAACCCCGGTTTCGCGCAGAACTGAAACCACAAAGCCCCTCCCTCATAACTGAAAAGCGAGGCCGCCCCCGCCCAAAGGGCGGGAACAACATCGCTTTTAATTATGAATGTTGTAACTAAGCAGCATCATCGCTGTCAGTCTTCTGGCTGGAAGTATTGAATACACGCTCGTAAGCGGCCCTCACGGCCCGCTAACGCGGAGATACGCCCCGACTTCGGGTAAACCCTTGTCGGGACCACTCCGACCGCGCACAGAAGCTCTGTCATAGCTGAAAGTAGGTATAGTCTGGCAGGGCTGGGGATGGGTAAGGTGAAATCTATCAATCTGTACCGGCTTACGCCGGGCTTCGGCGGTTTTACTCCTGCGCCATATGCTACAACGGAGTGCCGCCTTCCATGCCGCTGGCGCGGCATCAGAGTATAAAACCAGCATTAAATTTATTTGCAAATATATGAGTAATACAGACTTGTTAACTGGTCCTTTCAGTTGTATCTTTAAGACTTGTTAAATAGTCTTAAAGGTGCGTTATGCCTAACATCATTCTGTCTGACACCAGTGCAAGTGTCAGTGAACTGAAAAAAAATCCGATGGCGACAGTCAGTGCTGGTGATGGTTATCCAGTCGCTATTCTGAATCGCAATCAGCCGGCATTCTACTGTATTCCTGCTGAACTGTATGAAAGGATGCTTGATGCTCTGGATGACCAGGAGCTGGTGAAACTGGTTACTGAACGCAGTAATCAGCCATTGCGTGATGTGGATCTGGACAGTTATTTATGACTTATACGGTAAAATTCAGGGATGATGCGCTTAAAGAATGGCTGAAACTGGATAAGACCATTCAACAGCAGTTTGCGAAAAAACTAAAAAAATGCAGCGACAATCCCCATATACCTTCTGCAAAACTACGTGGGCTAAAGGACTGCTACAAAATAAAACTTCGTGCATCGGGATTTCGTCTGGTTTATCAGGTGATTGATGATATGTTAATTATTGCGGTTGTTGCGGTAGGGAAACGAGAACGTTGTAACGTTTATAATCTCGCCAGTGAGAGAATGAGATAGTAATATAAAAGCTTTTCCCGCTGATAACCGGGATTTCTCTGGCGCAGATATTCTTCGGAACATGGTATGAAATTTATAAATTCTCATTTGCCTTATTGATTATTGTTGCCTGTAACTTATCGACGATCGCCATTTTTATATGGCGCTCTTCGTCAGTAATAATACAGAAACGGGTCATTTCCGAAGCCGTACC
>NZ_PTSR01000056.1:0-6252 GCF_002965345.1 Escherichia sp. MOD1-EC5950 | reverse complement strand
TGTCCATTAAAAATGATGGACATTATTTTTGTAGAGCCGGAGGAAACAGACCAGACGGTTTAAATGAGCCGATTACTGAAGTTTCACGACATAGCGGGGAAGTTTGCTTCTTTGGGGGGGGGGCATGCGCTCTGTACGCTGAGCCGTTATCTGTCAGCCACTGGATGGACTGTTCCGGTACTTTATCGCCAAAGCGTTTTTCTATCGCTCCTAACATCACATCCTGCACTGTCGCTTTATCGTAACTAAGGAATGCAGGCAGAACGGGAAGCACTGCAGAATGAGACAGTAGTCTGGAAGTACATCAAAATTGCAACAATAGTACGCTATTGCGTGACGTAGATTCGTGACGTATAGTTACTACAGCTTATTTGTATATAACTACCATCAGGTACAAAATTATGTCTCCCGCACAAGCTAAACAAAAGCAGCATGAACGCTACGAAGCCGTAGCGGTGCAGGTTTTGCGTGGTCGTGTCGGTTACAAGCCTGCCGTGAAAAGCCGTTTCAGTAAGTCAGCCAATAGCAAATTCTCCCATACTATCGCTTTTGCCTGATCCTGAACTTTGAGGCACAATAAACCATCATTCGCTGATGGTTTTTTTATGCCAGTTCAAGACGTTATTCCCCCCTATGAGCAGATGTACCTGCTAAATCAGCAGTTGATCTGCAACGCTGACCAGCTCAAACATGCCGTTATCACAGTTGGCGGCCAGGCTGTGCAATATTGGATATCCTATTATCATGCACAATACGGCGACAGATTGCCTGATGAGCGTCTCACCACTTCTGTTGACTGCGACTACAGTGCCCGGAAAGATGATATTGCGGCTATAGCAAAAACGCTCAACGTGAAAACGTGGGAAAACAAAGACGGTCAGCCCCCATCCCTTGCGCAGTTTATGCTTATCGATCAGGACACACACGATATCAAACGGGATGATGGACGTTTATTTGCCGTACCGGATGCGCCTGACGAGCCAAATGTGGTGGATATTATCGATCGGCCCGGAGGCTTCGACCGTTCTGATTTTCTGGGGGAAAAGCTTTACCTGCATACTGCCCCGTTTTATGTAGAAGCAACCGGCCCCGGTATGCCTGAAATGAATGAAAAGGTAAGGGTGTTGAACCCTGTAGCCTGTATGCGATCGCGCTTTAGCAATCTGATTGCCTTGCGCCGTGATGCTGAAATTGAAATTGCGCGAATTAACGCGCTCAAGATTCCGTGTTATTTCTTTCTCATCGAACAGTTTGATGAACAGCCGTTCAAAGTTGCTCGAGGAATCTTTATGGATTTATGGCGGCTCGCGAATGACGAAAGTTGTCTGCGCCATCAGACCTTCTGGCATAGTTGGCAGGGGCCACTTCTTGAAGGGCAACAAAGTAACAACATCACTCTGATTGATGTATTGGAAGGCGTCCATGCATTCCTGGAAGGGCATCTTGATGACTTTGAAATACCTGAAGCCTTTGTCACCAAAGAATTACCGATAAAGCTCGCACAGTTGCGTGAACGCTGGGAGCGTTATGTGGTACTCAATGCTGAATGGGCAGCAAGAGGGCGCAGGGGATTTGAACGTAATTACCGTGATGATTAGCCTCCTTTGAGCTGAAAGATTTGCACATGTGCAAATCACCAGAGCACCCGCTAATCTTTGTTTTAAATTAAAATGGGCAGAATATATTCCGCCCGGCTTTGTTATTTTTTTAACATAGAAAGATTGCATCTGGTTTGTTCTTCGAAATCATCTTTCGGAGTGATGCTCTCTGATTTTTTTTCTGAAGATTCCTCCATAATGCTTTTTAGCATACTTATATCAATCGATGTGGATTTGTATCCTGTTGTTTGCTCTATAAGTTTTACCAGATTTTCTGCAGAAATTTTTTCACTGAAAAAACCACTGATTAGCGTTAACAGTCGGGGGTCAACAGAATAAAGAGCTGCTCCGCAAATAAGGGATTGTCTGTAGAAGTCTCCCCGCATTTGTATCGGGAGAGTGTCTATTGTTTGTTGTGTCAGGCTGTCCTGCGGATAAAGTGTCGGGTGCAGGTATGCCACAACTTTCTTTCTTTTTTTCGGATCACTGCTTTCCATTACGCATGCACCATTGCTTTCACCAATGCAAACTGAGGTTCATCCACCTTGTTTACTTTCAGATTCGGGAAATATTGCTTTATGTGAGGGTAAATAAGCTCAGCTCCTCCGCCAGTGAGATAGATTCGGTTCATTCCTGAGAATGTTGAAATTTCCTGCCTGATGCTTTCTGCCAGGGATTTCACTTCACTGTCTATTACATGAGTTATGTTTTTTATTTCAGTTACATCATTTATTAATGTCTGGAGGTATTCATTATCATGTCTGTTTTTTATTAACTCATCAGCAATAAAATAATTACATGGTGTGGAGGCTTTCGTCAGCGCATTCATGACGGTATGAGTGATGCGGGATGTCCCGATTTCTGAATAGCCACGGATTTCAGAAATGCCTTCAAATGCACCGAGAATTAAACCACAATCCAGAGTGGTTCCCCCAAGATCGATAATCAGGCTGCGTTCAAGTTTGTTTACTTTATCTTTCTTTAGTGATTCAAATGCAGCTGGCAAAGATTCAGGCATTACATTAACTTTTTTAATTTTAAATGTTCCCCCTTTATTCAGGGATATCTCACGGAGAACATTTGCCTTTTTCCTTTCTATTCTTTCTTCATTTGGTTGATTGTCATTATCAAAGAACTCGGTCACAGGTAATGTCACTGTCAGTTCTACATCCTGTGGCTGAAGGCCGGATGTCAGCAGTGCATGATGTATGGCAAGCAGATTGGTGGTGCTGTATTGATAACTGACATGTGTTGTACCTATGACAGCAGTGCTGCCCAAATCATAGGTGTATTTTTTTCCATCCACGACGTAATTGTAAACTTTGCCGGCATTAAATAGTCCCGGGTTCCAGCCTTCTTTAAAGCTGTTTCCTGACAGACTGGTTCTTACCTCGCCATCTTCAAGCCAGGCCAGTTTTACGTTAGTTGAACCATCATCGCATGATACTTTTAGCATTTTTTTATTGCCTCGTTTTGAGTTTGTTTTTGTCTCAAATTGAGCATCATTTGTGTTGATGCATCTTTTTGAGTTTTTATTGCTTCTTATTGTGTCTCATTTTGAGTCTATGTCAAGCAATGTGACTCTTTTAGAGTCTCTTTATGTTCTTATTGTAACTCAATTTGAGTTTCTGTTGGTTTCTCATTTTGCGTCACGAACTGAGACGGAAACTACTTAACCAGGCCGTGCCGGCACGTTAACCGGGCTGCATCCGATGCAAGTGTATCGCTGTCGCCGGCCTCCTCACCCGGTCACGTTTCGTCGTTCCTCCTCCACGCGCTGCGGCTTCGGGGCCGCACCTGCATTCGTATGCGGTCGCCCGGTTACAGGTGCGGCACGGCCTGATGGAGGCCGCATGTGAGAGGAGAATTCCCATGCCAAACTGGTGCTCGAACCGTATGTATTTTTCTGGTGAACCGGCAAAGATTGCTGAGATTAAACGACTGGCCAGTGGTGCAGTCACACCGCTTTATCGCCGCGCCACAAATGAAGGTATTCAGCTGTTTCTGGCCGGAAGTGCCGGACTTCTGCAGACCACTGAAGATGTGCGGTTTGAACCATGCCCCGGACTGACGGCTGCCGGGCGTGGCGTTGTATCGCCGGAGAATATCGCGTTCACCCGCTGGCTGACACATCTGCAGGACGGTGTACTGCTGGATGAGCAAAACTGCCTGATGCTGCATGAACTCTGGCTGCAGAGCGGTACTGGACAGCGTCGCTGGGAAGGATTACCGGACGATGTCAGGGATACCATCACCGCACTTTTCACCCCAAAAAGAGGTGACTGGTGCGACATCTGGAGTAACGAGGATGTATCGGTGTGGTGGAACCGTCTGTGTGACAACGTCCTGCCGGAAAAAACCATGCCGTTTGACCTGCTGACGGTTCTGCCCACCCGCCTGGATGTTGAAGTGAATGGCTTTAACGGTGGTGTTCTGAACGATGTTCCTTCTGCATATCACTGGTATACGGAACAGTATGGCGTGAAGTGGCCTTGTGGGTATGAGGTGAATATCAGCAGTCAGGGAGACAACTTCATTCAGGTTGATTTCGATACGCCGTGGTGTCAGCCGGAAAGCGACGTTGTTGCAGAATTAAGCCGCCGTTTCAGTTGCACGCTGGAGCACTGGTACGCCGAGCAGGGCTGCAATTTCTGTGGCTGGCAGCGATACCCCGACAGATGATGATGAGCTGCCGGAAGTCACTGCGCCGGAGTGGATAGTCGACAAGGTGGCGCATTACGGTGGATGAAGTATGACGGAGACGGGCGGGCAACCGCCCGTTTCTTTTCCGGTAAAGGATGTCGCTGTGCTCCTCTTTTTACTGCGCCGGCTGACGCGGCGCGGCATAAACGCTGCCTGTGGTCAGTGTCCCGCGTCCGGCGGGCACGGGACGGGCGCTTTTACCGCTCCCGGCTGGCGTCGGTGACAGTGTACGCCAGCCCGTCGCCCTTTTCTGATGAACGCCCTTCAAGCCGCTTTCGCGGCATAACCTTGCCGTCAAAAAGACGACGGCTGCGGTATTCCACGGTCGGCCTGACCCGTTACCGGACGCGGTGAACAGCCCACAGGCAGCGGGGAACGGGCACCACAGGGGGGCCCTCCCGGTGCCTTCTGTAAGAGAAGGAGTGTTGTTATGTCCCGTTTTGTCCTCGGTAACTGCATCGATGTTATGGCCCGTATTCCTGATAACGCCATTGATTTCATACTGACTGACCCGCCGTACCTCGTCGGTTTTCGTGACCGTCAGGGGCGTACCATTGCTGGCGATAAAACCGATGAATGGCTGCAACCGGCCTGTAATGAAATGTACCGCGTGCTGAAAAAAGACGCGCTGATGGTGAGCTTCTATGGCTGGAACCGCGTCGATCGCTTTATGGCCGCCTGGAAAAATGCGGGATTCAGTGTGGTCGGACACCTGGTGTTTACCAAAAACTACACATCCAAATCTGCGTATGTCGCGTACCGCCACGAATGCGCCTACATCCTGGCAAAAGGTCGTCCACGTCTGCCACAAAACCCGCTGCCGGACGTGCTGGGCTGGAAATATTCGGGCAACCGCCATCACCCGACGGAAAAGCCCGTTACCAGCCTGCAACCGCTGATTGAGAGCTTCACACACCCGAACGCGATTGTACTGGACCCGTTTGCTGGCAGCGGCTCAACCTGCGTCGCCGCCCTCCAGTCCGGACGCCGGTATATCGGTATCGAGCTGCTTGAGCAGTATCACCGTGCCGGACAGCAACGTCTGGCTGCCGTACAACGGGCCATGCAGCAGGGGGCCGCGAATGATGACTGGTTTATGCCGGAGGCTGCGTAAATGAACTATGCCGGACACGAAAAACTTCGCGCCGAAGTGGCGGAGGTGGCCAGTGCCATGTGCGACCTGCGTACAACCATGAATGAGATGGAGCGGCGGTACAGCTTTAATGCTGACACCCTACCGGAACGTCTGGTGCGTCAGACGTTGTTTCGCGCAAACCGCCTCCTGATGGAGGCATATACCGAAATTCTGGAACTGGATTCCTGCTTCAAAGATTGAGAAGGAGACGAGTATGTACGGAACATGCGAAACACTCTGCCGGGAGCTGGCAGCAAAGTATCCGGGAGACACTCCGCTGATGCTGGTTGTCTGGTCCCCGGAAGAGATTCAGGCACTGGCTGACGGTATGGAAATTTCTCTGACCGATCATGAAATCAGGACCGTCCTGGCGCGCCTGGAGGATATCCCGGAAGACCAGCGGATTAAGTCCGGCATTTCTTCCGGTGCGGAACTTGTACTGTCCGGCAGTCAGTGGCAGTCGCTGCCGGTACTTCCGGCAGACGGAACGCAGGTGTCTTTCCCGTATGCCGGCGAATGGCTGGCAGAGGACGAAATCAGGGCTGTACTTGCGGCGGTGCGCGATGCCATTCTGAACCGGGGCGCACGTTTTTCGGCGGTGGAAATGTACCTGGTCAGTGAGTGTGTGGAGCATATCCTGTCCAGTGGGCTGGCCTGCGATGTGCTGCGTATACCGGATGAACCGCCCCGCCGCTGGTTTGACCGGGGTGTTCTGCGGGAGGTGGTCCGGGAAGCACGAACCGAAATCCGCAGCATGGCGGATGCCCTGGCAAAAATCCGGAAATGATGACGATGGCGGGGATAATCCCCGCCTTT
>NZ_PTSR01000055.1:0-6507 GCF_002965345.1 Escherichia sp. MOD1-EC5950 | reverse complement strand
TGAGCAGCTGAATGCAGCACGACATGTTGTACTTACAGGAGGTGGCGTTGTGTGGGGGAGAGGAAGATCCGTAACCACCAGAAACCGGATCTTCCGCAAGGGAAATGGCTATTGATGTAGCATTGGCAATAATAACCTTCAATTAATGACTCACACAGATTAATTCCCGTTAAGCATTAATCTAATTTAATTTTTGCATCTGAAACAATCAGCACACTGTATTACCGAATACTCAGTCAAGAAACTCCTCATCACGGACATAGCGTGCCGGAGTAATCACAATTTTGTGTTCATCACGCCCGGTGCCCATTTTTGGTGGCTGAATAAATCCTAGATGGCTGATTAATTCAGCCACTTCCCACACATCCGCTGTGTGGGGGATTTTCCTGAACCTGTCATGTGGCAACAGTCCGTGATAGCTCTCATCATCAAAACTGTTCAGCACCACGCAAAGCGCGTCTTTGCCAGCATCCCTAGCTACCAGACAACGTTTAAGCAGTGTCAGGCGCAGATCATCGTCATTCATCCAGGGACTCAGTTCTGACAGAATATCTAATGACAGCAGGTGGCTCTTATCAAGAATTCCGGGTTTGTTATCACGCAACCAGCGTAAAGCGGCAACTTTAATATTCATACCGATTAGCTTGTGACGAAAAAGTTCGCTTGCCAGTTCTTTATCAAAGTCACCTTCGATATAAAAGATATCTTCTGGCTCCTGGATAATAATTTCAGGACGCAGGGCAATAAGATTGCTAAGCAGAGTATTCATCCTGCTAATATCGTCAACATTTCCACTAAGTGCATTAAACAACCCCGTAAAGACATTAACTGTCGGTGCCAGTTTCTTCTCTGAACATAACAGCTCAGCATTTCGCAATGGCATTTTTTCGGGTACGTCGATAATCACGATGTTTAGATTGTTCAGTACTTTCAGCAATGCTCCTTCTGAAAGCTCTGGTGAACAAACAAATTCAGAAACGAAACTGTCAAATACTCCCGCATTATTTATAACCATGGCAGATGGTTCTAATTCAGCGTATTTATCATTTACCCACGGAACAAGTTCACCGGGAATGTTAACAGCATTATCATGTAGTAAATGAACAAAATTATTAAAAGATGGCAATATTCTGCCATACTGCAACAGCATGCTATAAATATTACTACCCGAAGACTCAGAACGATTAATTATATCATCCAGTTGATGAATACAAAAATCCATTTTAGCGATAATCTGTTCAACAACCCTCATTGAAATCTCATGAGAATTCAGTAACTCAGGAACACGGTCAACTTCATCCGATTCAATATATACCGACAAAATAAAATCATCTATGTTAGCCCACAGAATATCTGTCACTTCGGGGATTTTCAGAGATCCCAGACAATGAAAGGGATAAAGAGAAAATGATGTTATTTCCTCATTCTTATTCTGCATCAAACTAAGATAAATATTTTTAAGATTACTGACGGAATATTTAAATAAACCCGCACCCGCAATTTTTCTGATAACAGAACACTTTTCATCCCCTGCAACATCAGGAATATGTGAGACTGAAAGCGCATTTTTTTTCAACACCTCAACAAAAGCATCACCATGCCCTTCTGGTACAGCAGTAATGAGCAGGGGAGAAGAATCTGTAAGTTCACTGATATATTTATTAATCTCAGCCGACTGCCAGACAGATGTTCTCTCAGTCAGGCATAACAGGTGGGCCGCCATTTTCTGAACAAAAACCTGTTGCTCTTGTGTACGCTCTTCTGACGCCCATAAATGTGTCAACAGCCTGTTCAGTATACTCTCATCTGACATAAAAATGTCCAGGTAACGCAGGCGGATATATGTTGCGAAATCGTTCTGTATCAACATCAGCAAACTAACCACACGCCGACTATCCGTCTGACTCAGCAATGCCATTATATTGTTTTTCAGGGTATCCGGTTCATTATCAAGCAGCCATCTGATAACAGCAGGATGCTGAGCATTGTCACGCTGCAGAACCCCCAGTTTTTTAAGACGTGCAACAATATTATTAACGTTATCAAGATGGAGTGAGAATGTTTTTTCCGGGCCTTTACCAGACATAACATCCTTAAGAAATAAATTATCTGTTTCACTCAGTCCCCCGGGAATGAAGATTGAACGATAGGACATGTAGTCCGTTGACAGATAGCCACTTGATAACAGAAAAAATATAAAATCAATCTGCTCATGGTCCGACTGCATTGTCAGGCCACCTGTATCCTCTTTCTTCTTAATCCAGGAAATAAAGCCTTCATTTGTCATCTTTTCTGCTATATCAGAAACTGTCCCGGAAAGGATTTTTGTCTTCAATAATTCCAGACCGGAAATCCTGTTTTTAATTTTAGTAATATTATCAATAGTTTTATTATCAATTAAATGACATCGTTTTTTATACTGAATTTTCAGAGGTTCTATGTCCTGTTTGTTGAGTCGGATAAATCGTTGATTATTACTGAGGAAATTGATTGGGATATTTCCTTTATCTAAAAGCATGAGGAAATACTCTTCATTTTTTATTGCCACATCAAGTGTTATTTGTCTTCCCTCCACCCAAAAAACCAGAATATCGCTATAAGCCTTACTAAGGTAAGGCATAAGCAGTTCTTCGCGCAGGCTTTCCCGGTTTGCGTTTTTTTCATTTTTTATCGATTCAAGTAACTGAGCCATATCCTCAAGCTCGTTATTTACAGAGCGTAATAATTCATTCTGGATTTCATGGTCTATGTAACTTTGAATAAAATGATAAAGCACACCTTTTTTACTATCTATACCATGATAATCCTCCGCACAAAGATTTTTATATGCGATCATGGCAAGTAGTTTGGCCAGATTTTCCCGACTGTTGACTAAATTCTGATAGAGTCGAAACTCATTTGTAATATTATGCATTACACGCATATTGGGAATAAATGTCGCAATACGGGAAATACATTCACTTAAGTTATTATTTATCTCTTCTTCTTTAAATTTTTTAACAAAATGTTCATAAGCATTCTGCTCATCCATCACTGGAATAACGGGCATAACAAAATCAAAAAATTTTGTTCTTGACTCAGCTGAGTTGAAAATACCATCCCTGACAGCATAAATAAATTTTACCGGTTTTCTGTCAGAAAGACAGTTATTAATAATCTGATTGATTTCCCGCAATTTCACGAAAATCCGGCCATTGTTAAAACGGTCAAGATCTTCGAATATCACCACATCATATTTAGTCGAATCAAAAAAATAGACAATTTCATCAATATAGACATTAAGTAAAGAAGGTGACAATGCCCGGGTTGTAACAGCGCCTTTCAGGAGGTCTACTTTATCAAGACTGACTTTCCTGTCAAATATACCGATACGGTGTAGTTGCTTCAAAAGCAGACATAAGGCTCCCATCACAGATACCACAGCACCGGATAAACGCCACTTAAACGGACGTTCAAGAAGATAACGGGCGAGTGTTTCCGGCAAAGACAGCTTTGTCGTAACATAATCTGGCGCGAGGAAAAATAAAGCAGCCCCGCTCAGTAAAACAGTTCCTGTCAGAAATGAGGCAGACCGAAATATTTGTCCCACAGTCACATCTGATATGCGGTCAATGCGGGAGCAGGGTAGTTCATGCTTTTTATTTTTGTAGAGTATTTGTTGCAAAATACTGTATTCAATAGATTTTTCAACAGTACCAGTATTTTTCGCCCCCTCGTCACTAGTGCTGTCCGCATTGCTTTCATCCACGTGTCTCTGCATATCAAAATCAGCAAGAGAAACGGTTAACACCCGCAGTGTCGTATTGTGAGCTTTGCACCATGTTTTTAATACTGAGCTTTTCCCGGCACCATACGGTCCGGTAACAGCAATATTCCTGATATCCGGATGTTCATAAGCATAATTAAGCGCACTGATATAACAGCCTGCTTTATCTGCGTCGAGTTCTGTCGGCGTAAGAGCTTCATAACGCACAGCATTTGCCTCAGTATGATCACTTTCGGCAACGATCGGTATCAGCCACGGTGTGAACATTATCATTGATACAATTCCGTTATTGTTTTCGCGACATTTTACTGGTTTTCTTCCAGTGTCAACGCCAGTGATATAAGGGAGTCAAAAATCGTGGCGTTGAGAGCTTCGATAAAATCCTGTCGTCAGGGAGTGAAATATTTATATATCTGCTGAATTATTCGAAATCCTTATCACATAAGGGAGTATCCGTCCTCCCTGCACAAATCATGGCTCAAATACGCTTTGTGAGAAAATCAACCATATTGGTGGTCGCTGTAGCTTTACTGGCCTCACAGAGAAGGGTATCCCAATCATCCGGTGGATTTCCAGCTTTCAACATTTCACCAAATACCTTATAGGCATCCGTCCTGGAATCATAAGCACGAAGCGTGTCAAATCCATTTACCCAGCCAATAACAATTGTTTTATGTTCCTGGCTACAACGATAAAACAAACGAAACTGCATCAAAAATTTTGCCCGGAACCAGTGTTTGTATTCTTCGCCTAAAGTATTCCCCTGCCGAAACTGTGGATCAAGCGGGTTAGCGGTTATCCTTTCCTCTATAACACGCTCGATCGCAACAAGAAGTTTAGTTTCCTTTTTCTTATGATATTCCAGTGGCTTAGAAGCCTTTAACTCTGCCACCTTCTTCATTAGTCCTGTAATCTGCCTTAAAAAACACTCGTGAAAGCAGATTTTCCAGCCGTTTATTTCTAAGTATTCCATTTGTCACCGGCGTTTCTAATCATTAATCTTCGGTAAGTGGTGCGTCTAAATCAACATTAACTCCGGCAGTTAATGCTTTCATGCTTTCCCAGAACATTGTCGGAACTGGAGCAATCTTCTGCGGGTTCTTTTTCATATCGTTTTCAAGAAAAGTCAAAAACTGCGAAATCACAGGGTCGTCCTGTTCTTCATTCTGTCGTGACATGATGACCTTACCACCTGCAAGTAAAGTGTAATGAATATACTCACCGGGCTTGAGATGCAAAGCATCGCGTATTACTGCCGGGATCGTCGTCTGACTGCGTTCAGTAAGTCGTGACTCTGCACGCAGTGACACTTCTGCACTATTTAAAATTTGAGTAGCCATAATTCGGTCCTCTTTAGTTCCTGTTCCTCTCTCTCAAGGCGCGAAATATGAGTCGCAGGAATAGTTCTTAGCATGTTCCCAGAATCTGTAACTTCAGAGCTACCGGCTTGAAAAGCCGCTGGGTGGTATTCTTAATTAATATGCATTTTATCGCGAGTGCTCGGGCGAGTAAGAACAGTATAATGCACTTTCATTGCACAATGCAAGTGCATTACATGTATGACTGTAGTTATGATGCAAATATGTATTGCGGGAGCTCCCCAGTTCTCTGGCAATCGCCCGGCGACTCATTCCCTGTTTGTGCAGGATTTTAATTTCCATAACTGTCTCAAAAGTGACCATAAGCTCTTCTGAATCAGGAGAGCAGATTACCCCCTGGATCCGATTTTTGTTTTCGGATCTCAGGAGACAGAGGAAGACACAAAGAGATGGATCGCACAATCACAAACAAATCAATACATGAAATTGAAGTTAGCACTTTTTGCAAAAACAGATAACACAAATTGCTAAAGTGGGTTATATTTTATCCGTCATCCACATCACGTGGCCATTCCACCTTCTTATAAGGAGATTTTCATGAACACAGCATTACTTGCTCCATTTATCTCAACTGCATTATCCGGTGTAAGCGTTTATACCTACTATCACTTTAAGAAATATCAGGCTTCCAGGGAGCAGTGCCAAAAGGTTCACAAAATGATGGTAGATACACTGCTCGGTACCAAAAGATTGTTCAGCGTGAGCGCCCCCACACAGGCGCTTAAATCAGAACTGAGAATCATGCTGCAGCAACTCTCTCAGGAGGCTCGCAAACTGTATAATATGACGATACGCCTTCCGTTAAAGCGTCTGCAACGGGAACAACGTCATGTTTTGAGGCATGCAGAGTGGTTGTTACGTTATCTCGATTCGCATCTGGCAGATAATGAAGGGAAATTTTTTCTGTTCCTGCATGACGTGACGACGGATAGCGATGATAAAGTCCTGGATTTCCTGACGTCATTACATGACACAAAGAGATTCAGAAATCGCCGTCTGCAAACTGGAGCAACTACCTGTCCCTGAGAGGGGACAGGTAAACGTAAATATATAACCTGTATTAAAAGAGTTATTTGGACATCATATATGGCTTACGTCTGGCCTCTTCTAATTCATGCTGTTCACGTACCTGAGCCATTTTCTCTGCTGTAGGCTCAGGTTAATTTTCAAAAGATGCCTCAATGTCAGCGCCAGTGATATAAGACGGTAATGGGGATGCGGACGATTTCCTGGACTGCTTTATCATTCCAGCCCGCATTGTTGGCGGTACATTTTGGGACTAACGGCACCCAGCGATAATTTTATACGCCGCTCGTTATACCATCTGATGTAAGCATCCACTTGCTGCATGAACTTTTCTGG
>NZ_PTSR01000054.1:0-6720 GCF_002965345.1 Escherichia sp. MOD1-EC5950 | reverse complement strand
CATTCCCTCCTGCCAGTGGCCCGGCGGAATAATCAGGGGTTGTGCCAGCACACTGGCTGAAGTCAGAAAAAACAGAGCCGGAAACATACCGGACTTCAGACGATGAATAATATTCAGCACCGGACCGTCCTCCTGCTTACTGGTACTCAATACTTACCGGCAGTGACACCCGCCAGCGTTCCGGCATCATGCCGTTCAGACGTAATTCACCACTGCCTGCCACAGTCTGTGCACCATACGCACCTTCAACCTGACGCAGGGAGGCATCACTGAAATGACTCACTCCCGAATAACCACTGATGGTCATTGTCTGCAGCCAGCCGGGGCCTTCGCCACTGAACATCTTCTGCAGAACACCCGGAATATCAGAAGCCTTCATGGCTGCGCTTTCACCAGGCAGACCATTCACATTCAGGTCGTCATACACACCGGCATACGCCGGCTGTCCGTCCTTCACATGGCGCAACACCCCCGCAGCCTGCATTCTGAAAACAAATGTGCCTGCCCGGACGTTATTATCTCCGGTGACAGGCAGCGTCACCTCCGCCACGCCTGGTGCTGTCCATTCAAGCGAAAATCCCTCAGCACCCTTTCCGTAACTGACCCGGGGAGAAAGCCCCTCACGTCCTGCCGGTGTGGTCAGGGTGGTTTTTCCCAGTAAAACGGTCATCGCCGGCAGTACGACCGGAATTGCCTGCTCACCGTCACGAGCACCTCGGCTCTGTTTAACCTCCAGGCCTTCATTTCCCTGTCCGACTTTCCACACCCACGGATTACGGGTGCTGGTCACTGCCCCTTCCAGCTTAAGCTCTCCGCTGAAATCTTCTCCCGGCGTGTTCCAGGCCAGTACACAGGAAGGCAGGAGGCTGGCAGCAAACAGAAACAACGTAACCTTTTTCATTTCTCTTCTCTCCTTATATCCCTGCAACCATCACTGTACCGTAACCGTCACATTCAGCCCCGCCTGCCATACTGCAGGTGTACCCTCTGCTGGCAACCGCAGTTCAAAATCCGATACCGCTGAAGCATAGGCCGCAGCCAGATTCATCACCCGACCGTCAGCCAGTACCCCCTGGCTGATAACCTGTCCGTTATCCGCCGCATTCATGCCATTGCCAAAACCCTGGTTCATCAGAAGTAATGTGGAAAGGCGGGTTTTCAGCCACTGTGGCAACGTTCCTGACTGTACATCCGTCACGCTCTGTCCGCTGACCAGCGACATCCCTGCAGGCACTGCCGTCCCCTCTTCCTGTGCACCGGCACTGACTGCCATCCCCTGATTCAGGGTGAAAGAAAGCTGCCCCGACACATTTCCCGTTTCCGGGTCACGCACCGGAACAGAGGCGCGGAAGTGCTGTGCTGAGGTGCCATTTCCTTCTGTCACAGTAAACGGCTGTCCGTTACTGCTGAAGGTAATAAATGGCGTGAATCCTGGACCACCGCGCTCAGCCACCTCATGCAGATGTCCCTCCAGAAACGGCAGTACCCCTTTATCACGCAAATTAAAAACCAGTTGCCCGTTCTCTGTACGTGCATCAGCAGTATCCACAACCCAGGTCTGGTCCCGCGAACTTATCTGCCAGGTCCATTTAGGAGCTTCATCAGTGACAAAACCATTAAACTGAATTTCGCCACCATCAATAATAGCCAAAGGAGTGGACATAACTTCCAAAGGGAACGTAATAAAAAAAGAATAAAAGAAAAAAATAAATTTCTGTATTTTTGACATTTGCATAACCTATTATGAATAGATTAAAAAAACAACTTATACCATCCTCAACATTACTGACTGGATATAATATTTATCAGAATTACAAATAAGAATCAGAACTAAGAAATATTCAATACGCCCCCTGCGGGAGCGTATTGAATTAATTAATTCATCAGATTAATAAAATCAGTCCAGAATCCTTGCACAACCTGATCAGCGTAGGCATTTTTATCATTTAAGCTTCGGGTATAGTTACCGCTACCAACCAGATATAGTCGTCCTGCATCAGATAATTCCTGATCCGACGCCTCAACTCCGGAATAGTTTATCGGCCGAACAAACTCACAGTTAATAAAATATGGGGGCTTCAACATATCATCGTCAAGGTCTATATTTTTATTATTATATCCCAACAACCATTGATTTCTATTTTTCTGTCGGGATACCGGACAAACCAAACTATTATATACAATAACATTACAATTTTGAGCATATCCATGAGAGTATGTATCAATAGAAAGAACCCCTGAATTAATGACTCTAAGTTCTCCCATTGCAGTGAAATCAACAAATGAGCATTGACAGTTATCGATCATAACATTAAATTTCAGAGCAAGTTTATTTTTGGCATTATACCAAGAACTATCCCATTTATCTGTCGACTCAATAATCTGAATCACACCGCCGAGATCATTGTACATAAATCTTTTACCAAGAGACTGCTGAGATATATTTCTAACAGTGATGTTACAATTTGTCCTGCTTGATAATATTTGCAGGTTATTACCTACTTCTACTTGATTATTCTCTCCATCCACACCAACGACAGCTTGCCGTTTTGCAAACCCAATCCATGTTACAGCAGTTGCAAAAGAGGGTACTTTTGCATTATGAAAAAAAACATCAGAAACACATAATGTGTCTGGACAAAATATTTTTCTATCATCATCTTTTGTGGCAATCACAGGATTCAGAGACACCATTATTGCCTGAAAGAATTCATTGTTAGTCTTAAATGTCCCATCAATAAAAATGTTCTTTATAATAATAGATGATGGCCACAAAATATCTCTGCCCGGATCATAGTTCAAATCAACAAACTTAGCCAAATAAAACTTGTATATATCAGCAGTTTCACTAATTTTTATATTAAGCCCATCAATTAAAATGCTTCCATCCCATTCTTGACCATAATCCTTTCGCGGCGAAAAAAAAACAGGTTCAGGAGACGCTCCTGTCTGCGGGATCTTATCAAGAATAAAGATACAATCTCTTATCGCCAGATGACCACCACCTGTTAAATATACCCCAAGATTTTTAAAAGTGGAGTTATTTATAGAAATATCATAAGCCATCCAATGGCAGTCAAATCGATTTAAGTACGAATTATAAATCTTTACATCCTTTATATAATTAGATCCAGTAATCCCCCATCCATCATTACCTGTGAGGCGTTCTAATTTTATACGTGTTGATTTTGTCAACTGCAGACCATATGTCCCGGGTGTTGACTCAAATCGTTGTAAAGCTTCAAGTTCAAAGTTATTCAGTGCAATGTTATCACATTCCGTGATATTTATCATTGTTCTTATATTTGGAATGGAGGCACCTGACTCAACATGTACCACACTATTTATCTGACTATTGCTGCGTTTGCATTCTATAAATCTGAATGAAACCGTCTCATTGCAATCAATTTTGGGTGAGTTAAAATATAATACACTATCCTCTTTTGGGATAATAGTTACTTTACTAACATCACCATTAGAGAAATCTCTGGCAAAGCCAATCAGCAATCCTCCATCTTTTGTCGTCAGAATTATATCCTTTTTAGGAATAAGAGTTTCTACGCCGCCATCATATCTTTTTATATCGGTGGTTTCTGACTCAATGATTACCAGAGCATCTTTATACTCTGATATTCTATCATACGGCAAGTATGTTGAGTTTTTAACCATGTACTGACTATAGTTTTTATTTAACTCATTTACTTCTGATTCTGAAAGAGTAACCTGACTCTTTCTGGATAAAATCTGATATATACTTGGGGAGCCATAAGTAGGTGTTTCTACTCCTGAGTAACGGTCGGTTTTAATTACTGCACCAGTTAGATCACATGAAGTATAGACTGGAATTGTTCTGTTCTTCCAGTAAAAAATTCCAGATTTCTGAACTACTGGAATATTGAATTGATTAGAGCAAACATGAGCATTATATATAGCCTCATCTGAGGCTACTCCCCCTGTATTATCAGCCCCAAACATATTATAATCAATATAGTTTTCGAGTTGGCGAATCCACCTCCCTTGTGAAGTATTCTCGACCACTATACAATACCCGGAATCATCTGCTGCCGTAGAACCTTTATCCCAGCAAAAAAAACCACCCCCAGCATTCCCTCCAGAAAAATATGCTTTCAGATATACGATTTCACTTTGATTTTCTGGCTGAGTTTTTTTCAATTCAGCCATGGAATCTATAACACGCATAGGAACACCTACTATCTTTGTTAATTAACAAGCTATCTATGATGATAGTCCAAGGCTTATTTTAAAAGCGAGATCAACAATAAAACTGATCTCGCTCATATAATCTATTATTGATGCACTACTGTTACGCCGACTGGAATTTTCCACTCAGTCGTACTTGTCGGACGCTGATTGAAGGTAACCACAACGGAGTCACCAGATTCAAAACCAGCTACTAAAGCAGCTGTATTCTTTTGTGCTGGGGAAGTTAATGTCGTGGTTACAGCCTGATCTTTCGGGTTAGCTCCTTGCTTCATTGCTTGAGTGAAAATTTCCTCTGTTGCCAAAGCGTTAATCGCAGCCAAAGTTTGATCTGCAGATTGCAGAATACCCGCCATTTCACCAGAAATCATACCATAACCAACATCGCCTACATTAGCCGCACGAATAGGTTGATAATTTAGCCCTGTATTATCAGCTGTATTAGATTTAGCTACAAGACCGTAGGCATGAATATGCAGCACAGCTGAGCCTAATTCATTATTGCCAGCCTTATCCATTACCGCAGCATTAAGTGAAAGTCTGCTGCCATTTCCTGTATTGTCGAAAACAGGAGTAATTTTCTGTCCTTTCGCATCCTGCCATGTTACTTGAGGAGCCAGGTTTGGACCACCGATCGTTGGAGTTTCCAGCTTACCCATTACAAGTGGTTTAGCTGTATTAATATTAAAGGTTGCTTCATTTGAAACTGAAAGTTTATCCCATGAGGTATCCAGACCTGTAATAGGTGCCCCCATTTTCCACTGCCACGGGGAAATTGGTGGTGGCGTCACTGTACCACCAATATCAACAGAACCATTAAAATCCCCATTCGACCATGCCATAGCAGAGCCGGATACTGCCGCAGATGCAGCTACAGCCAGTGCAATCAGAGTTTTTTTCATAAAATAATCACCTTGACATTTCATAAATAATAAACTGAATCGGTAATCCTTATTTTTCCGGAATTACCGCAAAACCATCCCCTGCGGATTCATTTAAATAACCGCATTTCATTAAACACAGTGTTTAACTCAGAATAGTTTTACGTTATTCCCGTTTTAAAAGACGGTAAATCCCTTTACCAATATGACCCGCTCCGGAATCATGGGATGTACTGCATTTATAAAGGAAATGAATCCTCAGTCTTCCACCTGCAGCGCTATCTGCAGATTTCCCCGGTAACTGACCGGGACTTCCAGCTCTGCCGGTGCATCCGTTCTTAACTCAACCAGCTTCTGTGCCTCCGGAACGGTTATCACCACATCCTCACCCTGCTGTCTGGCACTGAGTGTCACTCTCTTTCCGTCAACCATCAGGGCCGTCTTCAGGGTGATGCGGGCTTCCCCGTTATCCGGCAGAGTCTGCTTCACCGTGATATACGTCAGGCCACCTGATGCCGCCCTGGACTCTGCGCTGCGGATGGTCAGGCTGCCGGGAAGAGGCGTCGTGTCTCCACTCCGGTACAGCACCGGGTCTGTCGGTGTACGGGTCACCTTCACCACACTGTTACCTGACACCTGACCGTTCACCACACCCAGATACTGCGTTTTCTCGCTGTATTCAACGGCAAGTGCTGACTGAATACTGAGTGCACTCAGGGCCAGGGCGACTGCCATCATTGTTTTCTTCATTTATTACCCCTCTGTTCCGTGTTCCGGAGGGCGGTTATTTCTGCTCTGCGGTATCCGCTTTCTCAGTTTTTGCTGCTTCCGGTGCTGTCGGTTTCTTCTTGTTAATTGTCCAGGTCTGCAGGCTTCCCCAGTCATTCAGTGAATCCACCTTCGCAACATTGCCTTTCACCTGTACTTCATCACCCGGCATGAACATCAGCAACTTCTGTGCCGTTTCGTTATCCGTGGCAATTTTCTTTCCGTTTCCGTCCAGCAGGCTCCCAATCGCAAAAATGTACGGCGTGGTGTTCACCAGCATGGTCCTGCCATCCGGACGGCTCTGCAGGCTGATGCCCTCTTCTGCCCCCTTGCGGCCTTCAAGCAGTACCTTCGGGCGATAGAACAGTTTCAGCTTCGTGCGCAGCGCCACTGCAATACCGCTTCCCTCCAGAGCCGGCGGAATATCCTGCAGGTTCAGCCAGTACACCGACTCTTTATCCTTCGGCAGATGGTCCGAGGCCATGATGATACGCAGCGTCTGCTGACCATTCGGCTTCACCTTGAAGAAGGACGGCGTCACCACAAAAGTCGGACGGGTGTCCTTCTCCACGATATTGTCCACCCAGGCCTGGCCACCAAAGGTACGCTCCTTGTCATTGTTGGTGACCGTGATGGTCAGCGCATCCTTATCCCCGCGAAAGACATAGCGGGTCTGGTCTGCCGCCAGGGAAGCCATCGCACTCTGACAGGTCATCATCAGCGCCAGAGTCATTCCCAGTGCTTTTGTCACCTGGTTAGTGAAAAACGTCGTAACTGCGTTACGCTTACTCACACGTAATCTCCTGTAGTTTCTCAGTATCCTGCAGTCTGGCCGCAGGTATCCGGCACT
>NZ_PTSR01000053.1:0-7616 GCF_002965345.1 Escherichia sp. MOD1-EC5950 | reverse complement strand
TATCAATCAATGCAGTCCATTTAATTGACGGCGGTGCACTCATGGCACGCAGGCAGTGTTGAATAAACATCCGTTTTGGGGTGTTTTTTAATCTTTTTAGGGTTTAAATTCCTATCGATGAACATGTCGCTATCCCGAATCACCTTGGGCGGCAGTTCGCAGTGACAGAGCCAAATCAGGTATGGTGCGGCGACGTGACGTACATCTGGACGGGGAAACGTTGGGCATACCTTGCCGTTGTTCTCGACCTGTTTGCAAGGAAACCGGTAGGTTGGGCAATGTCGTTCTCTCCGGACAGCAGACTGACCATCAAAGCGCTGAAAATGGCCTGGGAAATCCGCAGTAAACCAGCCGGGGTAATGTTCCACAGCGATCAGGGCAGCCACTATACAAGCAGGCAGTTCCGGTAGTTACTGTGGCGTTACCAGATCAAACAGAGTCTGAGTCGACGAGGAAATTGCTGGGATAACAGCCCGATGGAGCGCTTCTTCAGGAGCCTGAAAAACGAGTGGATACCGGTGACGGGTTACATGAACTTCAGCGATGCTGCCCATGAAATAACGGACTATATCGTTGGGTATTACAACGCGCTCAGGCCGCACGAATATAACGGTGGGTTGCCACCAAATGAATCGGAAAACCGATACTGGAAAAACTCTAAAGCGGTGGCCAGTTTTTGTTGACCACTACAGGATGAGATGATGCGAACCGCTGGTTCGCTGAAGTTGGGTACAATTCATGCGTCAGAACTCATTCGCTCTTTACTGAAAAGCTCGCGCCCATCAGGACTGGCACAGGCAATTATGGAAGTAGGGCGTGTAAACAAAACGCTATATCTCCTCAATTATATTGATGATGAAGATTATCGTCGGCGGATCCTGACGCAGCTCAATCGAGGAGAAGGCCGCCACGCTGTGGCTCGTGCGATTTGTTACGGACAACGCGGAGAGATCAGAAAGCGTTATCGTGAAGGGCAGGAAGATCAACTGGGGGCTCTGGGCCTGGTTACTAATGCAGTGGTTCTGTGGAACACGCTCTATATGCAGGAAGTGTTGAGCTGGATGCGCCGTAATGGAGAAGAAATTATAGATGAAGATATCGCTCGGCTATCTCCCCTGATGCACGGGCATATCAATATGTTGGGCCATTATACATTCACACTGCCAGAGGATATTTTAAAAGGAGAGCTGAGAGCTCTAAATTTAAATATAAACAACGAATTATCTCCTTAACGTACGTTTTCGTTCCATTGGCCCTCAAACCCCGCATACCAGTGCTCCAGTGTGCAGCTGAAACGGCGGCTTAATTCTGCAATAACGTCGCTTTCCGGCTGACACCACGGCGTGTCGAAATCGACCTGAATGAAGTTTTCTCCCTGACTGCTGATATTCAGCTCATACCCACAAAGCCACTTCACGCCATACTGTTCCGTATACCAGTGATATGCAGAAGGAACACCATTCAGAACACCACCGTTAAAGCCATTCACTTCAACATCCAGGCGGGTCGGCAGAACCGTCAGCAGGTCAAACGGTATGTTTTTTTTCCGACAGTACGTTGTCACACAGACGGTTCCACCACACCGATACATCCTCGTTACCCCAGAAGTCACACCAGTCATCTCTTTTTGCGGTGAAATACACGGTAATGGTATCCCTGGTATCATCCGGTAATCCTTTCCAGCGACGCCGGCCAATACCGCTCTGCAGCCAGAGTTCATGCAGCATCAGGCAGTTTTGTTCATCCAGCAGTACACCGTCCTGCAGGTGTGTCAGCCAGCGGGTGAACGCGATATTTTCCGGCGATAAAACGCCACGTCCGGCCGCCGTCAGTCCGGGGCATGGTTCAAACCTGATGTCTTCAATGGTCTGCAGAAGTCCGGCACTTCCGGCCAGAAACAGCTGAATACCTTCATTTGTGGCGCGGCGATAAAACGGTGTGACTGCACCACTGGCCAGTCGTTTAATCGCAGCAATCTGTGCCGGTTTGGCAGAAAAATACATTCGGTTGGCGCACCAGTTTGGCATGGGAATTCTCCTCTTACATGCGGCCTCCATCAGGCCGTGCCGCACCTGTAACCGGGCGACCGCATACGAATGCAGGTGCGGCCCCGAAGCCGCAGCGCGTGGAGGAGGAACGACGAAACGTGACCGGGTGAGGAGGCCGGCGACAGCGACACACTTGCATCGGATGCAGCCCGGTTAACGTGCCGGCACGGCATGGGTAACCAGGTATTTTGTCCACAGAACCGTGCGCAAAATGCTGTGGATAAGCTGGACACAGCACTCCACAGCAGGCATACAGCCACACACTCAGAGAATTGAACATTTTTTAGTCACAATAATGGCATTTGACTGTGTGTGGATTCAATTATTAGAAAACTGTATATGCATACAGAGAAAGAAAAGGGAGATGAGAACATGCTCCGCATTGAAATTCTTTTCGACCGCCAGAGCACAAAAAACCTCAAATCAGGCACACTTCAGGCGCTACAGAATGAAATCGAACAACGTCTGAAACCACACTACCCGGAAATCTGGCTGCATATGTGGGAATCCCCGTCCTTCAGAGCGGGGAGCTGTCAACCAGCACTCCATTGACTCAAATGGCGGGAAACGCGGAAATCTAAAAATTAAGCCGCACACCCCGCGAAATTTTGCAGGTTTCATGGAGCGAGACTTTTTTAGATCAGGTTTTGCATCTTCACCCTAGCCGCTTTCAGACGGGCCTGTTCACCGTCATCCTGAGAGTATTCTGGTGAAACTGTACTCTGAAGCCCTCCCAACGCCTTCAGTACCTCTTTTAAATCACCGGAGGAGGGTTTCCAGCCTGTTATTCTGGCAATCTGACTAATGACCTCATCCGCATTCAGTTCTCTGGTGAATAGCGCGGTTAACACGGCGGGAATTCGCTCATCAAGCTGATGCATTATCAGGCCGGTTATCAAAGCCTGCCGATATAACTCCCCCCGTTTTTTCCGGGGAACAGTTTCGATTTCAGCCAGTGCAAGACAATCGGCAGAGTCCTCCGGGTGAAGGTAGAGTGAAAGTTTTTTCCTTTCTTCGCCGTCGTACATCGATTACTCTTCCGCTTTGAAGCGTGCAATAGCCTGGACCAGCGCTGTCTGAGGTTCATCCATAAGGACCACCTTTTCGCCAAGGTGGTTCCATGCCTTACGAACAGCATCAGCAATGAGTGCTGCCCCGCCACCGACAATATATACGCGGTTTACGTTTCGATACTGCAGCAAATCATCAACAACTAGCTCGCCCAGTTTATTTATCGCTGTATCAATGGTATCCAGCACCAGATTTAGTTTAGAGACCTCATTTACAACCTGCCCCACAAAATCCAGGTTCTTCCTGTTTTTGATCAACTCGTCAGCAATCATTGAACTGGTATCACTGCTGGCCATTTTCAGTGCAGTTAGCGTGGCTTTCGTGACCATTGATACACCAATATCAGGATTACCATGTACTGCCGAAACATCCTCAAACTGGCCAACAATAACCCCGACATCCAGAGTTGTACCACCGAGATCGATAACCAATGATTTTTCGTACTGACCAACATTGTCAGCAACTAGGCGAGTAAATACAGCCGGGAGTGATTCAGGCATCACTTCAACGCTTTTAATGGTAAAAGTTCCCCCTTTGTTCAGGGTGACTTCCCGCATCAGGTTGCGAATTTTTCTCTCAATGTTAAGCGTATTTTTCTGGCAGTCAGCCGTGTAAAACTCGCTGATAGGTAACGTAACGGTGAGATCGATCTCCTGGGGTTCAATTCCACTGTTCAGTAATGCGTGGTGAACTGCCAACACATTTGTATCAGAGTACTGATACTCAATATGAGTCGTGCTGATCGCATCTTCGCTGACCGGGTCGTAGGTATATTTACGGCCATCAAGCAGATAGTTATAGGTACGACTGCTGCCTAAGCCCTCGACTTTCCAGTTATGGCGAAAAGAGTTTACTGATACCGCACTTTTCAGCGTCTTGCCTTCAAACCAGGCAAGTTTCACATTTGTAGAACCATCATCGCAAAAAATTTTCATACCATCTCCATTTATACTCAATTTGAGTGTTCATCTTCGCCCAATAACTACTCACATTAAGTAAATACGTTCATAAACCACAGGTAAGTACTCAAACTGCGTACTTCACGGGGGCAGTTAACTACTCAATTTGAGCATTATATCATTTATCTTGCAGCAATCTAGCATTTATCTAGCATAAATCTTGCTGCAAGATTGCACACAAAAAAGAATGCAGCAAGATTGCTGCATCCCGGATTAATAGCCCTGTTTTTCCTTATATGCCTCAACTGCTTTTTCCAGAACTTCCACCAGTTTCAACCCCTCACGCTCTGCGATATCCCGGATCTCTTGGTCGAAAGCAGGTGTGACACGTGTTGCAAATGCCAGCGTCCTGTTTGTCTTTCTGGCAGAACGGCCATCGCGGCGGGTATATACCTCGGTCACTGTTTGCGTAACCACAGGCTCATGGTGCACTGGCGATGAGTCTGCCTGTTGTCTCTGAACATCAGTGGCAGCGACAGCCGGAGCTATTTCAGGCGCATTCAGGCTGGTAGCCACTTCGTCGGGGCCCGGGGGTACCCCCAGCCCACCACGGGTCCTTTTAGTTTTAAGTTTTGATGCATCAGCCATTACTCTTCTCCAATCTTATCGATGAGTGCTTGGATAAGTTCATCAGCTCTCTCGTTTAAACCTTTATAACGTGTTTCTGTCACTGCGAGTCCTGAATTCATCGCTTTTCTGTATGCTGGCTTCTCAAAAAGGCATCCAGATAAAGTTTCATAACCTGCTTCACTGATATATGCACGAGCATCCAGCTCTTCCGCTTCGGTACCTACCCGGCTTAAAGCAAAGACCAGTTTTGAACGTGGTACACCTTCTTTTACCAGCGCGTTGAAAACTTTAATGGCCGGGACAAGATCGTCAAGGGAGGCCCCCGTTGGCTGGACGATAAGGTCGGCGACCTTAGCAATTTCTGAAGTCCCTTTGCTTGCACGAGCTGGGCCATCAAGAATCAGAAGGTCAAAATCGCCGGCAGATTCTATCGCCTGCTTTGCTGTTGAAAACACTTCAACTGAAGCAACCGGTGGCAAACCAGCTGACAGACGTCGACGATGCCACTCAGCACTCGTTGCCTGTTCCAGGTCGAGATCAGCTAATTTTGTTTTGATGCCACAGGCAGATGCTTCACGCGCTAACGCTCTCGCTTTAGTGCTTTTGCCCACACCACCTTTCTGGGAAATAAAACCAACTATCCAGGCCATTTAGCCTCCTTTACTTGCTGCTATCTTGCAGCAAACATCAATATAAACCAGGTTGAGGTTAGGTAAAATAACTCTTCCAGAACAAGATATCAGCTTGCAGCAAGATTACAACAATCAAAAATCTAGCAGCAAGATTTAATCTTGCTATTCAGAAGAGTGCTGGAATTGACAGCCGAATACTTGTGTCACGTTAACAATAATAAAAGCTGCAAGCTTTATGCAATCTTGCAGCAACAATAAAAGAAAACTCATCCAGAATTGCATTGGCAGATGCAGCAAGATTGCCACAAGCATGCACACAGCAAAACATGAGCCGAGCGCTATGCTATACCACCAGAAAATGATTGTCTGGAAACTAAGTCACTATAAGTCCCGGCGTCTACAGACAGCATGATAGAAGCAATCTATTTTATTGCAGCTATCATGCTGAAAAGTTGCTGTTAGAATCAGGCAGCGCTCGCCGCAGCCATGTAACCGAGCGTAGCGAGCGAACTGGCGAGGAAGCGAAGAGGAATCGTTCCTGCAGATAGCTCTTACGCTCAACACAAGAATATTTTTCCATCCTCTGTGGGAAACAGGTCAACTTCGTGGGCGGCCTGATCTGCGGGAAACACCACAAGTATAGGCACACACGGATAGCCTGTTCAGGGCAACAAGTGTGACAATCTGCCCTCATGTATTGTGACAAATTGCCCTCAAACTTGGTTTCACTACCGGTTACAGCCAAAAAACTATGAGTAAGCGCAGGCTGCCAGGGATGGAACAGCAAAACTGTGACAAATCACCCTCAACCTGCCGGATCAAATGTGACGAACCACCCTAAAATCTGTGACAGATAACCCTCAAACTATTCTGTTGTCATCGAGGTAATATCACGGAAGGAAAATACGATATGAGTCGTCTGGCGGCCTTTCTTTTTCTCGATGTAAGAGAGGCGCATTGGTGTCCGGCTATTGATCTCATCAACACTTGCCTGCAGGAAACGCCGGCGAAAATCCGGCATACGTTGGTAACTTTGAGGTAGCTGGTAGCGCTCCATGATCCAGTCGATTTTCAGGGACACGACACCTGAGCCATCAGGTTTACGGTACTGACACAGGGATTCGTATAAACGCATGGCATACGGATTGGTAATCTCTTTTGTTTCACTGAGCCGGAACTGCGTAAACCGGTTTTGTAGCCCGATGAAAAAGGGAATGAGATATGGGTTTATATGTACACTGTAAATCCCTCTGGATGGACTGTGCGCACGTTTGATAAACCAAGGAAAGGATTCATACCCTTTTTCATCACCGGCATCCTCTTCAGGGCGATAGAAAACCACTTCCTTACCCGCAAAACCTTTTAAAGCCTGTCGAATATCCTTACTGGCTTCAGCGGAGGTTAGCCCGAATGTTTCAGCGTATTTAGCAACGTGAATTTCGCAGATGCCATCAGGTTCTTGCAGGGAACCGTCGGATTTTCTGATCTGGTCAACGAACAGATACAGCATACGCTTTTGATCCCTAGAAAGACTATATGCCGCCTCAGTCAGCTCATTTGACTGGACAATCCGCGGGCTATTTTTACGTTTTTTATGGTTTATAACCGCTATTTCCGCCATGACAGGCCCATGTGAAGTGTGACAGATTTTCAGATTGTCACACTTCATAAAACAGAGTCAACAGGGATGGATAACTTTGTGAAAAGCAACGCCATCTGAGGGCAATTTGTCACAGGGTTAAGGGTGATTTGTCACAGAAAGGACTGCTATTTGAGGGTGATTTGTCACACTGAAAGGGCGGTTTGTCACACTTCCCCCTCTGGAACCCGCATGGATAAAGGCCTGCGGGCATTCTAAAAATAAAGATCTAACAACTATAAAAAAGATCTTATAAAAATAACTAGGTGGATAAGTGGATAACCCCTAGGTAAGGAGATTTTTCAGGCATAGAGCGTAAGCGGAATATATAAGTACTGTTCCCTGGTGCTTCCTCGCTCACTCGGGGCTTCGCCCTGTCGCTCGGCTGCGGCGAGCACTGCTGGCTCGATCATATCCGTAACCAAAAGTACGCCGCACTGGGTAAAATGCGGCATATCCAGACATTTCACTAAGCAATTTGAATTCAGCAGACCTCATCGGCGAGCTGGACGTTCGCCAGCATCATTCTCCTAATTACTTAAATATTCCCTTTCAGCATGGCTACCGCATCCACTTCAGGCATCGCAAACTGCACCCGGTGCCGTGCAGCCACATCCAGTGCAAACACCTTCGTGTAGACCTCCGTTGAGCTGATGGACTTATGCCCCATCAGGCTCTGCAGGACCTTCAGCGGTAT
>NZ_PTSR01000052.1:0-10195 GCF_002965345.1 Escherichia sp. MOD1-EC5950 | reverse complement strand
TGAACGCCTTATCCGGCCTACCGTTAAGGCACAAATTTGTAGGCCGGATAAGCGTAAGCGCATCCGGCATCGGTGCATATTGCCGGATGCGGCGTGAACGCCTTATCCGGCCTACGGTTAAAACACGATTTGTAGGTCGGATAAGCATAAGCGCATCCGGCATCGGTGCATATTGCCGGATGCGGCGTGAACGCCTTATCCGGTCTACGGTTAAAGCACGATTTGTAGGCCGGATAAGCGTAAGCGCATCCGGCATCGGTGCATATTGCCGGATGCGGCGTGAACGCCTTATCCGGCCTACGGTTAAAACACGATTTGTAGGTCGGATAAGCATAAGCGCATCCGGCATCGGTGCATATTGCCGGATGCGGCGTGAACGCCTTATCCGGTCTACGGTTAAAGCACGATTTGTAGGCCGGATAAGCGTAAGCGCATCCGGCATCGGTGCATATTGCCGGATGCGGCGTGAACGCCTTATCCGGCCTACGGTTAAAGCACAGATTTGTAGGTCGGATAAGCGTAAGCGCATCCGGCACCAGCGCACAATTACAAAATGATACGCTCCCCGGCACTAAAATCCATTACGTCTCCCGCCCAATCGATGGGATATAACCCTTTCGTGACATCGCGATGAAACGTTGAGAATGGCCAATCACTTACTTGCTTTACCCAGCCATGTTTTACTGGATTTATATAAATATAATCAACATGATGGCGATAGTCTTTGGTATTGCGGATGGCGTGCTCCCAAAAACGCGGTTGCCAGATATTTTGCAATCCACAAGCATGGGTGAATTGCTTTTTAATCTCCCGCCAGCGAGAAGAAAAATCATCATCGCTCTCGGGTAATGTCCAGATACAGTGCATATGCTCCGGCAAAACTACCCAGGCGTTAATTTCAAAAGGTCTGGCTCGCTTAACTTTAACAATGGCGTTACGGAGCATCTGATACTGGGTGGTCAAAAGCTGGCTTCGACGATTCCGTAAATTTACCGTGAAAAACCAGGTTCCCCCCTTGATGTAATAACGACGATATTCAGACATAGCGACTCCTTTTTCTCAACAGTAAGAAGAAAAGGAAAAGTCGACAATGAGGTTATGTTATATCGGGAAAGCGGCTCGCAAAAATGCACAGATTTGTAGGCATGATAAGACGCGCCAGCGTCGCATCAGGCATCGGAGCACAATTGCCGGATGCGGCGTAAACGCCTTATCCGTCCTACAAAATCGTCTCTTCCGTCAAAATCCGCCGAGCACCTAAAAAATGGTCCTGCCAGAAAGGTTCAGCTAACCGGCTTATCCGAATGGTTTCGCCGGTACGTGGCGACTCGATAAATTGCCCATCGCCCAGATACACGCCCATATGATCGGCTATCTCGCGGCTGTGGATATGGAAAAACAGCAAATCTCCCCGGCGCAGGTCGTTATTCGCCACAATCGTTGCCCGATGGTAGTGATACATCTCATTAGCCGTGCGCGGGAGCTTCGCCTCGAGAATCTTGTTGTAGGCATAAAAAACCAACCCGCTGCAGTCGAAGCCTTTATCAGGCCGCGTGCCGCCCCAGACGTAAGGCTTACCAAGCTGTTGCTCCAGGCGGTGGATCGCCACTTCGGTGATATTGTGCAGGTGGTCGCTGCTTAAGAAATGATTGTTTTCTGCCAACGCCTGCCAGCGTCTGTCACTCGACTTGAGCGGCGCAGGAAACCATTCTGGATGCTGTTTTATCTGCTCGCGGTTGTGCTGGCGCAGCGCCCTTCTGCTTTGTGCGTTCCCTTCTACAATGTAGCTGGCCTGTTTTTTCAGATGCGCGTGGTATCGCTTTAGCAATCGCGCACGGTTTTGCATCCGCTGGCGGGCGGCGTAACTGAAGGAGGTGTGTGATGCGGGAGTGGCGTTGGCAAATATAGGAAGCCAAAGGGACAAAAAAAACACGCCCAGGCGCAGAAATCTGCCGTGAGAGAACGAATACATGAAGGATATAAACTGGCTGAATGAAGGTGATAATTTTAAAGGAGCGGGTGGGTAAATAGGATTATTAATCGCTTATTTGTATATTACTATTGCAGTTTCATAACCTTAGGAAATAAGTAATAAATCCGCTATACAGCCGCTTTTCGGACTTTTGAAAATCGCCCCTTATGCTAAATTTGTAAACCCAGCACCGACAGGCTTGCGTAAAACTCTTTTGGTGCTAATGTGAGCCTTCCAAATCCAGACTATTCCGATTTGGGATCTATTTTGCCGCCCTGGCGTGTGTAACCGTTTTATCAAGGAATAAGCAGTATGCGTAAAATCGCATTAATTCTTGCGATGTTGTTGATCCCGTGCGTTTCGTTTGCCAGTTTGCTGGGCAGCGGTAGTTCCACCACGCCAGTGAGCAAAGAGTATAAGCAGCAGTTGATGGGATCCCCTGTCTACATCCAAATCTTCAAGGAAGAGCGCACGCTCGATCTCTACGTCAAAATGGGCGAGCAATATCAATTACTCGACAGCTACAAAATTTGTAAATATTCCGGCGGGTTAGGCCCCAAACAGCGTCAGGGCGATTTCAAAAGTCCGGAAGGGTTTTATAGCGTTCAGCGTAATCAATTAAAACCAGACAGCCGTTACTACAAAGCAATTAATATTGGTTTCCCCAACGCCTATGACCGCGCGCATGGTTACGAAGGGAAATACCTGATGATTCACGGCGATTGTGTTTCTATTGGTTGCTACGCGATGACCAATCAGGGTATTGATGAGATTTTCCAGTTCGTTACTGGCGCACTGGTGTTTGGTCAGCCGAGTGTGCAGGTGAGCATTTATCCTTTCCGCATGACCGACGCCAATATGAAGCGCCATAAGTATTCCAACTTTAAGGACTTCTGGGAACAACTGAAGCCGGGATACGACTACTTTGAACAGACTCGTAAGCCACCGACGGTTTCTGTCGTCAATGGCCGTTACGTGGTCAGCAAGCCGTTGAGCCACGAAGTGGTGCAACCACAACTGGCATCAAACTACACGCTCCCCGAGGCAAAATAAGCGCCATTCGCCTGGCATAATCTTTTGCCAGGTTTCATTGCCCGTCAGCGGCTGAGTTGCAATCACCGTGACCACATCATTCGGTGTGGTCTGCGAGCTGAAGTCGATTTCCACATCCTGATCCAGCAACGTTGCCACGCCAAACGGCGCGCGGCGGGTGATCCAGTGCAGATTGGTTGAACAATACGCCATCACGTAACGTCCGTCCGAAAGCAGCATGTTGAAGACGCCCTTCTGCCGCAGTTCATCCGCCAGTGAGGCGATATATTTAAATACCGCCACCATGTTGCCCGGTGTGCGCGGATAACGCTGCGTCAATTTATACAACAACCAGCAGAAGGCTTTTTCGCTGTCGGTTTCGCCCACCGGGCGAAAGTTGCCGGTTTCCAGTGATTTATAGCCCGTCAGTTGCCCATTATGCGCATACGTCCAGTTGCGTCCCCACAGTTCACGGGTAAACGGGTGAGTATTTTCCAGCGCCACCTCGCCCCGATTCGCCTGGCGAATATGAGCGATTACCGAGCAGGATTTTATCGGATAGTCCTGAACCAGTTTGTCGATGGGGGAATTAAAGCTGGGTTGTGGATCTTTAAATGTGCGACAACCTTTGCCTTCGTAAAAAGTGATCCCCCAGCCATCTTTATGCGGCCCGGTTCCACCACCGCGCTGCACAAGCCCAGTGAAACTAAAGCAGATATCGGTTGGGACGTTGGCGCTCATCCCGAGCAGTTCGCACATCGGTAACCTCCACAACAGCAGGGGGATGCCCCCGGCGAAGATTGGTTTAAGGATTTTCTGGCCGGACGCGGCGTAAACGTTTTATCCGGCCTACAGTTCGGGTACAGATTTGTAGGCATGATAAGACGCGTCAGCGTCGCATCAGGCATCAGCGCACAAATGCCGGATGCGGCGTAAACGCCTTATCCGGCCTACGCCAGACTTACTTAGCCATCTCTTTTTCGATTAACTGGATCAGAATATGGATCACTTTAATGTGAATTTCCTGAATACGGTCGGCATAGCCAAAGTGCGGAACGCGAATTTCAATATCCGCTGTGCCAGCCATTTTGCCGCCGTCTTTACCGGTCAGGGTGATCACTTTCATCCCCTTCTCACGCGCCGCCGCGATCGCTTTGATCACGTTTGCAGAGTTACCGGAAGTGGAGATCCCCAGCAGCACGTCACCTTCGCGACCTACCGCTTCAACGTAGCGGGAGAAAATATCGTTAAATCCAAAATCGTTACCGACGCAGGTGATGTGGCTGACATCAGAAATGGCAATCGCCGGATAGCCCGGACGGTTTTCACGGTAACGACCGGTCAACTCTTCTGCAAAGTGCATAGCATCGCAATGGGAGCCGCCGTTGCCGCAGGAAAGCACCTTACCACCGGCTTTAAAGCTGTCTGCTAACAGGACCGCCGCGCGCTGAATGGCGTGAATATTGGCGTCATCTTTTAAAAAGTTAGCCAGCGTTTCCGCCGCTTCGTTCAGTTCGTTACGAATAAGATCCTGGTACATGAGGATATCCTTCAGCATAAATTAAATAGACAAAATGCAGTGTACCGGATACCGCCAGAAGCGAGAAGTCCAGGGCAGCGCAATGGCCAGGACTTTTTGACCTGAAGTGGGGATAAAAACAGCAACAATGTGAGCTTTGCTGTAATTATATTGTAAATACATTGCTAAATATTTTTACATCTACTACAACCATATCATCACAAGTGGTCAGACCTCCTACAAGTAAGGGGCTTTTCGTTATGATGATTTTGAGTATTCTCGCTACGGTTGTCCTGCTCGGCGCGTTGTTTTATCACCGCGTGAGCTTATTTTTCAGCAGTCTGCTTTTGCTCGCCTGGACAGCCGCCCTCGGCGTCGCAGGTCTGTGGTCGGCGTGGGTACTGGTGCCTCTGGCCATTATCCTCGTGCCGTTTAACTTTGCGCCTATGCGTAAATCGATGATTTCTGCGCCGGTGTTTCGTGGTTTCCGTAAGGTGATGCCGCCGATGTCGCGCACCGAGAAAGAAGCGATTGATGCAGGCACCACCTGGTGGGAAGGTGACTTGTTCCAGGGCAAACCGGACTGGAAAAAGCTGCATAACTATCCACAACCACGCCTGACTGCTGAAGAGCAAGCGTTTATCGACGGTCCGGTAGAAGAAGCCTGCCGGATGGCAAATGATTTCCAGATTACGCATGAGCTGGCGGATCTGCCGCCGGAGCTGTGGGCATATCTGAAAGAGCATCGCTTCTTTGCGATGATCATCAAAAAAGAGTACGGCGGGCTGGAGTTCTCGGCTTATGCCCAGTCTCGCGTGCTGCAAAAGCTCTCTGGCGTGAGCGGGATCCTGGCGATTACCGTCGGCGTGCCGAACTCATTAGGTCCGGGCGAACTGCTGCAACATTACGGTACTGACGAGCAGAAAAATCACTATCTGCCACGTCTGGCGCGTGGTCAGGAGATCCCTTGCTTTGCACTGACCAGCCCGGAAGCGGGTTCCGATGCGGGTGCGATTCCAGATACCGGGATTGTCTGCATGGGTGAATGGCAGGGTCAGCAGGTGCTGGGAATGCGTCTGACCTGGAACAAACGCTACATTACGCTGGCACCGATTGCGACCGTGCTCGGACTGGCGTTTAAGCTCTCTGATCCAGAAAAACTGCTCGGCGGTGATGAAGATTTAGGTATTACCTGTGCACTAATCCCAACCACCACGCCGGGCGTGGAAATTGGTCGTCGCCACTTCCCGCTGAACGTGCCATTTCAGAACGGACCGACACGCGGCAAAGATGTTTTCGTACCGATCGATTACATTATCGGCGGCCCGAAAATGGCCGGGCAAGGCTGGCGGATGCTGGTGGAGTGTCTCTCGGTGGGCCGTGGCATCACCCTGCCTTCCAACTCAACCGGCGGCGTGAAGTCGGTGGCTCTGGCAACCGGTGCGTATGCTCACATTCGTCGTCAGTTCAAAATCTCTATCGGTAAGATGGAAGGGATTGAAGAGCCGCTGGCGCGTATTGCCGGGAACGCCTACGTAATGGATGCTGCGGCATCGCTGATTACCTACGGCATTATGCTCGGTGAAAAACCCGCCGTGCTGTCGGCTATCGTTAAGTATCACTGTACCCATCGCGGGCAGCAGTCGATTATTGATGCGATGGATATCACCGGCGGTAAAGGCATTATGCTCGGGCAGAGCAACTTCCTGGCACGAGCTTACCAGGGCGCGCCGATCGCCATCACCGTTGAAGGTGCCAACATTCTGACCCGCAGCATGATGATCTTCGGTCAGGGAGCGATTCGTTGCCATCCGTATGTGCTGGAAGAGATGGAAGCGGCGAAAAATAATGACGTTAACGCATTTGATAAGTTGCTGTTCAAACATATCGGTCACGTCGGTAGCAACAAAGTTCGCAGCTTCTGGCTTGGTTTGACGCGCGGTTTAACCAGCAGCACGCCAACCGGCGATGCGACTAAACGTTATTATCAGCACCTGAACCGCCTGAGCGCCAACCTCGCCCTGCTTTCTGATGTCTCGATGGCGGTACTGGGCGGCAGCCTGAAACGTCGTGAACGTATCTCGGCACGTCTGGGGGATATTTTAAGCCAGCTTTACCTCGCCTCCGCCGTTCTGAAGCGTTATGACGATGAAGGCCGCAATGAAGCTGACCTGCCGCTGGTGCACTGGGGCGTACAAGATGCACTGTATCAGGCTGAACAGGCGATGGACGATTTACTGCAAAACTTCCCGAACCGCGTGGTTGCCGGGTTGCTGAATGTGGTGATCTTCCCGACCGGACGTCATTATCTGGCACCATCTGACAAGCTGGATCATAAAGTGGCGAAGATTTTACAAGTGCCAAACGCCACCCGTTCACGCATTGGCCGCGGTCAGTATCTGACGCCGAGCGAGCATAATCCGGTTGGTTTGCTGGAAGAGGCACTGGTGGATGTGATTGCCGCCGACCCCATTCATCAGCGCATCTGTAAAGAGCTGGGTAAAAACCTGCCGTTTACCCGTCTGGATGAACTGGCGCACAACGCGCTGGCGAAGGGGCTGATTGATAAAGATGAAGCCGCCATTCTGGTAAAAGCAGAAGAGAGCCGTCTGCGCAGTATTAACGTTGATGACTTTGACCCGGAAGAGCTGGCGACGAAGCCGGTAAAGTTGCCGGAGAAAGTACGGAAAGTTGAAGCTGCGTAATGCCGAAAGGTTTCATTTGAGACTGATGACAAACGTAAGATTGCCTGATGTGCTACGCTTATCAGGCCTACGTGATTCATGCAATATATTGAATTTTCACGATTTTGTAGGACGGATAAGGCGTTCACGCCGCATCCGGCATGAACAACGCGTACTTTGTCAACAATCAGAACGGAGCCGAAAGGCTCCGTTTCTTTATCCGCTAATTATTTAAAATTAAAGCCATCCGGATGGTTTTCCAGGCTGCCGGTCAACGCGGCGAACAGCACCGTTTTACCATCAATCGAAAGCGCATCGTTCACATTCAGCCAGGTGAGTTTCTCTTGTGACGTTTTCTCATCAATGGTCGAGAACAACCCCGTCATCTGATTAGATTTCTCGGACCACATCACCGCAATACGTTGCGAGCCGCAGTCATGCGGTTTGCACGCACTCATCACCTGATACGTCTCATCTCCCAACGTCACTGTTTGCGCGGGGGTATAAGTACCGCCTTTTATCACCCAGGCGGGCAACTTATGCCCTTCCACCATCTGATTAAACGCTGCTTTGGTGGCTTCACCCTTTGCCAGGCTGCTAATGGTTAAATCATCCTGCGCCATTGCACTGGTGGCGATGACCAAAGCGGCGACTGTCGTTATTGCCTTAAACATCATTCCTCCCGAGCTTATCCTGCCCATGTTATTAACGCCCTAAAGATTGGCTATAACACAGTAATTTGCAAATAAGATATTTCCAATATCAGCATTTGTTATCAATCTCTACCGCAGTAAGGTAATAACCCGATAAAGTGTTAAAGTTATAAAACCCCTCAAATAAAGGAGTTGTACACCGTGCCTGGTTTGAAGATTACGCTTTTGCAGCAACCGTTGGTGTGGATGGATGGTCCTGCCAACCTGCGCCATTTTGATCGTCAACTGGAAGGTATTACCGGGCGCGATGTGATCGTTCTACCGGAGATGTTTACCAGCGGCTTTGCCATGGAAGCGGCAGCTTCGTCGCTAGCACAAGATGACGTAGTGAACTGGATGACAGCCAAAGCGCAGCAGTGCAATGCGCTGATTGCAGGCAGTGTTGCATTACAAACGGAGTCTGGTTCGGTTAACCGCTTTTTGCTGGTTGAGCCGGGCGGCACGGTACATTTTTATGATAAGCGTCATCTGTTCCGAATGGCAGATGAGCATCTGCATTATAAAGCGGGCAATGCGCGAGTGATTGTGGAATGGCGCGGCTGGCGTATTTTGCCGCTGGTGTGCTACGACCTGCGCTTTCCGGTGTGGTCGCGCAATCTCAATGATTATGACCTCGCAATCTACGTTGCCAACTGGCCTGCCCCGCGCTCTTTGCACTGGCAAGCATTGCTGACGGCCCGCGCGATTGAGAATCAGGCGTATGTCGCGGGATGTAATCGCGTCGGCAGCGATGGCAACGGCTGCCACTATCGCGGCGACAGCCGGGTGATTAATCCGCAAGGCGAGATTATCGCCACCGCCGAACCACATCAGGCTACGCGTATAGACGCTGAACTTTCGATGGTGGCGTTACGGGAGTATCGCGAAAAATTCCCGGCATGGCAGGATGCGGATGAGTTCAGGTTGTGGTGAAATCAGCGCCAGATAGGTGAGAGAAGCGGGAGTTGAGATCGGCACGAACCTTACCGTGAAGATCTCGGAGGGATGCCTAAGCCTGATCGCTGAAAGCGACGAAGTACAGGAACTGAGGAAGGAAATTTATCAGGTTAAACAGTCTGTTAAGGGAATGCGGGACGGGATGTTTAGTGTGATGAACGAGAGTTAAATAATAAAAAAGCCGGGAAGGTTTAATATCTCCCCGGCTTATGAAAATAAATAGTGCAAACGATTCTATAGTTTACCTATCCACGTTCTCATATAATTAACATCTCCATCAAAAATAAATCCTTCTCCGTTATCAGGCAGGAATAATCGACCGGAATCAAATCTTAAAAACAATTCTTTTTTTGCTTTCTTCTGCTTAATGGAAAAGTCATCACTCCAGCTTAATATATCTTCATTGTGTTTTTTTTCATCAGACAAAAAGACTACAACTGAATTTTCCAATTGCTCATAAGAATGATAAGTTTTCTTAAGTGTAATATCGAAATCTAAATCATCAATTATAGTATATGTAATAAACAGTTCATTTCCAGATGATTCAATTGTCCTTTCCACCAATGGTATTGAGCCTAACATCCTATTATCTATTGTATTTCTCATGTAAACCTCACTAAGGAACTATAATTATCCCAGCTTTAGTACCATCACCAAAGATAATATTATAGTGCGGATTATTATCGTGTAATGGGTTTTTAGAATTATGAACAACATCAGACAATGGATTTTTCACATTATATAAATCACCCCGATATGTTCCCGCTGGTTGTTTCCATACATCACTGAATTTGGTGCCACTATAAAGCTCACCAGACCTTGCAGGGAAACTGTCAACATGAGGCCTAAGATCCGGCATGTTATCTAATAATGCCCTTGCTTCGTCAACACTTCTAACCGTGACATCTTTACCATTTCGGAGATCAGATATATTGCGACGTTGTTGAGCATTACATCCAGCTAATCCTAATGGATCTATCCAGGTAAGCGGATTTTTGACATACGCATAGAGGTTGATACCTCCATTCAGCCCTATCGGATCCTGGCTTACGAACCGCCCACACTCCGGCGCATAATATCTGAACAGATTGTAATGCAGCCCCGTCTCTTCATCATAATACTGCCCCGGCAGTCGCAGCGGCTGTTCAAAGTACGCCCCGCTGTTGCTGATGTCGCCCCGGTTTTCACCAAATCCCGCCTGGTAGCCCGCCCACACCAGCGTTCCGTCCGCTGCGCTCACCTCCTGCACCGTGCCCGTCACATCCGTGTGGTAATACCAGATTTTCCGGCTTTCCCCGCGCCCCGTGACAGCCGCCACCGGCGTGTACGGCTGTTCCGC
>NZ_PTSR01000051.1:0-12799 GCF_002965345.1 Escherichia sp. MOD1-EC5950 | reverse complement strand
GCAAGAATCTGTAGGCCTGATAAGACGCGCGAGCGTCGCATCAGGCATTTGTCACCATTGCCGGATGCGGCGAGAACGCCTTATCCGGCCTGCGAATGGCACGAGAATTGTAGGCCTGATAAGCGTAGCGCATCAGGCAGTCTGGCGTTGGTCATAACCCCATCACCCTCTGTAGCGGACATAACAACATGAAAGAACTTGTGGTCGTTGCCATTGGTGGCAACAGCATTATCAAAGATAACGCCAGCCAGTCGATTGAGCATCAGGCGGAGGCGGTGAAAGCCGTCGCCGATACGGTGCTGGAAATGCTGGCTTCCGATTACGACATTGTGCTGACCCACGGCAATGGGCCGCAGGTCGGTCTGGATTTACGCCGCGCGGAGATTGCCCATGAGCGAGAAGGGCTGCCCCTAACGCCGCTGGCGAACTGTGTGGCAGATACGCAAGGCGGCATTGGCTACCTGATCCAACAGGCGCTGAATAACCGGCTTGCCCGCCACGGCGAGAAAAAAGCCGTCACCGTGGTGACTCAGGTGGAAGTGGATAAAAACGATCCGGGTTTTGCTCATCCCACCAAACCTATTGGCGCATTCTTCAGTGAAACCCAGCGTGACGCATTACAAAAGGCAAACCCTGACTGGCGTTTTGTAGAAGATGCCGGACGGGGCTATCGCCGCGTTGTCGCCTCGCCGGAACCGAAACGTATTGTCGAAGCACCTGCTATTAAAGCGCTGATCCAACAGGGCTTTGTGGTGATTGGTGCGGGCGGCGGCGGCATTCCGGTGGTACGCAGCGAAGCGGGGGATTACCAAAGCGTGGACGCGGTTATCGACAAAGATCTCTCTACCGCGCTACTGGCGCGTGAAATTCACGCCGACATTCTGGTGATCACCACCGGTGTGGAAAAAGTGTGTATCCACTTTGGCAAACCGCAGCAGCAGGCGCTGGATCGCGTAGATATTGCCACTATGACCCGTTATATGCAGGAAGGGCATTTCCCGCCCGGCAGCATGTTGCCAAAAATCATCGCCAGCCTGACGTTCCTGGAACAGGGCGGCAAAGAAGTGATTATCACCACGCCGGAATGCCTGCCCGCGGCGCTGCGCGGTGAAACGGGCACTCATATTATTAAAACGTAAGGACGTAAGATGAAAGAAAGCAATAGCCGCCGTGAGTTTCTGAGCCAGAGCGG
This sequence comes from Escherichia sp. MOD1-EC5950, assembly GCF_002965345.1. Lineage (NCBI taxonomy): Bacteria > Pseudomonadati > Pseudomonadota > Gammaproteobacteria > Enterobacterales > Enterobacteriaceae > Escherichia > Escherichia sp. MOD1-EC5950. Next base: position 11,607 of record NZ_PTSR01000051.1, on the reverse strand, counting down.
TAAGATGGTCACCGCCGCCGCGCTGTTTGGTACGTCTGTGCCGCTTGCCCATGCGGCAGCCTCTGACACAATCCACTGCGAAGCGAACAACACCATGAAAATCACTGACCCGCATTACTATCTCGACAACGTGCTGCTGGAAAACGGTTTTGACTACGAAAACGGCGTGGCGGTGCAGACCCGCACGGCGCGCCAGACCGTGGAGATTCAGGACGGCAAAATTGTTGCGCTGCGCGAGAACAAGCAGCATCCGGACGCCACGCTGCCGCACTATGACGCTGGCGGTAAGTTGATGTTGCCCACCACCCGCGACATGCATATTCATCTCGACAAAACCTTTTACGGCGGGCCGTGGCGTTCACTCAATCGCCCGGCAGGCACCACCATCCAGGACATGATCAAGCTCGAGCAGAAAATGCTGCCGGAGCTGCAACCGTACACTCAGGAGCGGGCGGAAAAACTGATCGATTTATTGCAGTCGAAAGGCACCACCATTGCCCGCAGCCACTGCAATATCGAACCGGTTTCCGGCCTGAAAAATCTGCAAAATTTGCAGGCGGTGCTGGCGCGACGTCAGGCGGGCTTCGAGTGTGAAATTGTCGCCTTCCCGCAGCACGGTTTGCTGCTGTCGAAATCGGAACCCTTAATGCGCGAAGCGATGCAGGCAGGCGCGCATTACGTCGGCGGCCTGGACCCGACCAGTGTTGATGGTGCGATGGAAAAATCTCTCGACACCATGTTCCAGATTGCGCTGGACTATGACAAAGGCGTCGATATTCACCTGCACGAAACCACTCCGGCGGGCGTGGCGGCCATCAATTATATGGTTGAAACGGTAGAGAAAACGCCGCAACTAAAAGGCAAGCTGACCATCAGCCACGCCTTTGCGCTGGCCATGCTCAACGAGCAACAGGTAGATGAACTGGCGCACCGGATGGCGGCGCAGCAAATTTCTATCGCCTCGACGGTGCCGATTGGCACGTTGCATATGCCGCTCAAGCAGCTACACGACAAGGGCGTAAAAGTGATGACCGGCACCGACAGCGTTATTGATCACTGGTCGCCTTACGGCCTGGGCGACATGCTGGAGAAAGCCAATTTGTACGCGCAGCTTTATATTCGCCCTAACGAACAAAACCTGTCCCGTTCGCTGTTTTTAGCCACTGGTGACGTTTTGCCGCTGAATGAAAAAGGCGAGCGCGTCTGGCCAAAAGCGCAGGATGACGCCAGTTTTGTGCTGGTGGATGCCTCCTGTTCCGCCGAGGCGGTGGCGCGTATCTCGCCGCGCACGGCGACGTTCCATAAAGGACAACTGGTATGGGGGAGTGTGACAGGGTGATGTGCATTTGACGCGTTTGTAACGGCGAGCAGGAACCCCAGGGATGGGGGCGCCTGAATATGGCTTTGTTGGCTTTGATTCTCCTGAACATGAGAAATAGTGTGTGGTTCCACTAACCACACAGCAAATCTTACGAGTCGCCTTAAGCATTCGGCAACGCATAACACTTCACCGGTTTACCATCTTTCATTTCCATCAACATGCGGCTGGTCTGTAACGGCTTATCCAGCATATTTTGCTGGAATTGGCCGAACGCCTGACGGGCGTCCTTAATTGCGACTTTTGCGGCATTAAGCGATTGTTGTGCCATTTTCGCAAAATGACTTTATTGGCGTTGGTGGTATTCGTTTTTGTCGGCGTTCAGTAGCAGAGCAACCAGCGTTTCATCGCCCTTAATGTCAATCTCACTCATTTAATTGTCTCGTTGAATAGTGACTGGACGTTATTAGAAGCCGCGCACTCCATGAAAAAGTTTCATCCGTAAGCCCGGCGGCAAAAAATAAAATCCACAATCTTTGTGTCATAAAGCATAAATTTTGTGAATTATTTCCATCAAGCGATTTAAATTTCTTACGCATGTGTTTGATCAATGTTTTTATGAGATATATAACGTTTTGTAGATGTAAAAATCGAGACTTTTCCTATAATGAGCGGGCGGTTTTTTTCCTTGCTGGTGATGTTCTGCCCTGCAAATTTCTTTTCCTTCACTCAAGGTATTTAGATGTTTTCGCTGACTTCGTTCCTCGACACGTTAACCTCTGTTAATCCAGAAAATGTGCCGATTTATGTCGCTATTGTGGTTGGGGTTTTGTTGTTGGGTTTCATTGTCCGTTACGCTATTCCTTCATTTAGGGTTTCAGCACGCTTTAAACAAAAAGCGAAAGCAATTCGGCTACTTGGCAATGAAAAACCGGCACAACAACTCGAAAAATTAGACGCGTTATTCTCTGATAAATTTTTTGCGCACCCCTGGAGCGAATTTAAAGAGTCTCTACATCGCCAGTTTGAGTTTGATGAAAACAGCGGGCAAAAAAAAATTAGCGCCATCCGCTCAACGGCTCCGTCGTCAGCATGGTTTACGGAACCGTTATTAGTCGAAATTCCTCTCTATACAGAAGCGTTTAAACATCTCCCTGGCATCCTGACCGGAATTGGGATTATCGGCACCTTTTCGGGGCTGATGATTGGTTTGCACCATTTTGACCCCAGCACGCCAGAGCAGGTCAGCGCCAGTGTCGCTAACCTTTTACGCGACGTTCTGTATGCGTTTTTAGGTTCGGCATTTGCTATTACGTTCTCTATTCTGGTCACCATGTTTGAAAAATGGCGACTGGCGCAATGTTATAAAAATCTTGAACTCCTTACCGCCAGCATTGACCAGCTTTTTGAAGGCGGCGTCGGTGAAGATTACCTTTCGCAACTTCTTTCCAGTACTAAAGAAAACACCACCCATGCGAGGCAACTTAAGGATGGTCTGGTCACTGACCTGCGTGAAATGCTGCAAAACCTGGTAGATAGCCAGATGCGGGAAAATCAAAAGCTGGCAGAGACATTATCAACGACATATCGCGAGTCAGGCCAACAGTTTGCTGAACAGGTCAGTGGCGCTATTGAAACCAGTCTGAAAAATCCGCTGGATAAAATTGCTGGTGTGGTGCAAACCGCTTCCGGCGATCAGAGCCATCGTGTGCAGTCGATGCTGGAGAACGTCCTGACTGCCTTTATGAGCAAAATGGATAACACCTTTGGTCAGCAGTTCACCACCATGCAGGAGATGATGGGGCGTTCTGTGGAAGCCATTCAGTCGATGCAAAGCGGTTTTTCTACGTTGTTGCAGGATATGCGTCAGGCCGGGGATGACTCACGTCAGGGCAGCGCGCAACTGATCTCTCAACTGTTAAGCGAAATGAAAAGCGGTCAGCAGGAGATGCAGGCAGGGATGAATGAGATGCTGCGTAGTTTGCAGGAGTCCGTTGCCCGTATTGGCGCAGAAGGTGAGGGTGCGGGCGAACGGATGGCACAACAACTGGAAAAAATCTTTGCCGACAGTGAAGCGCGTGAAAAAGCGATGGCGGAACAGATGCGCGCTTTTATTGAGGCTATCCAGTCCAGTGTTCAGCAAGGGCAAAATGAAACCATGGAAAAAATGGCGGCTTCTGTGGATACGCTTGGCAGTCATATGGCAACGCTTTTCGCACAACTGGAAAATGGCCAGCAGCAGCTTAATCAGCAGCAAAATCAGGCGCAAAATCTGCTGATAGGCAATATGAGCAAAGGGGTGGAAGCGCTGACGCAAAACCTGGCGGGTGTATTCAGCCAACTGGAGTCCGGGCAAAAACAGATGAGCCAGATTCAGGAACAAGGGCAACGCGTGCTGCATGAAGAGACTCAGCAGCTCCTGGCACGTAGCGAAGCGCGTGAGCAGGCGGCGGCCGAGCAACAACAACAGTTTATGACGTCGTTACAGCAAACCATGCATTCCAGCCAGGATGCCCTGCGAGAGAAAATGACCAGCGGTATTGATCAATTGGGTAGCCAACTTGGCAGCCTGTTTGGACAACTGGAAGAAGGTCAGAAGTCGCTCAGTCAGCAACAGCAATCAGCGCAGAGTGCGTTGCAACAGGAAGTGCAGCGAATCATTGGTCAGCTTGAAAGTCAGGTTGAGTCGCTGATGCAGATGCTACGTGAACAGCAATCAGCCTCTGGCGAGTTGCTGCAACGGATGGCGCAAAACACCACGCGCCATCTGGAAGAGATACAAACAGGAGCCGACAAAATGCGCGTGGCCGCCGACCGCTTTGAAGCCGCGGGCGATCGCGTTGCCGAGGCTAATCAATTGACCGCCGAGGTGCTGAATAGCACGCAACAGGCAGGGCGCACGCTTTCCGGTGCCAGCGCGGAGTTGGGGGCATTGATTGCTGATTATCGTAATACCCGTGAAGTCGTGGCTAATGCCATAACCGCACTCGAAACGCTGATTAACCGTAGCCATGATGAACAATCATCCCGCAGCCGTTTTGTTGACGATCTGAAGGCGTATTCCGAACGCCTGCAACAATATAACCGCGAGGCTCAGGAGTTCCTGCATAACATTGCCGAGGTGATGGGAACCAGTTTTGAATCCTTTACGACCGGGGTGGAAAACGGCCTGAATCGTTCACTACAGGAGATGGATACGCAACTGACTAAAGCGGCAGGAGCCTTAAGTTCTTCGGTTGAGATTATCGGTGAAAGCGTGGATACGCTGGAAACGGTACTCCGTCATCGTCGCGCGTAAGGAACAGGCTGATGTTTAACCGGGTATTTAATGGCAGGCAACGGCGCAGCGATGAAGCGGAAAAACCCTTCTGGATCTCCTATGCAGATCTGATGACTGCCATGATGGTGTTGTTTCTGGTGGTGATGGTGGCGTCGCTTAGCTCTGTTACGCAGCGAATTCAGCAGGCGGAAGCCGGGGAGAAATCGCGCGGGCATGATATCGCTCGCCTGTGTGAAAAACTTGAACTTCAGGCAAAAAATCTCAACAAGACGATTCAGGTTGACTGCCATGATAACCGTATCAGCTTTGGTGAAGCAGGGCGTTTTGAGCACAATCGCTTTGCGCTTAACGCCGAAGGATTACAGGCGCTACAGGATGTGGTGCCGTTAGTGCTGGAGGCGGCAAATAGCGATGAAGGCAAAAAATGGTTTAAGCAAATTGTTATAGAAGGTTTTACGGATACCGATGGTTCTTATCTCTATAACTTGCATCTTTCGTTGCAACGCTCGGAGTGGGTGATGTGCAGTTTGCTGGATAGCAGAAGCGCGCTACAGCAAAAAATAACCCCGGAACAGCAAGTCCAGATCCGCAAATTATTTCTGGCGGGTGGGGTTTCGTTCAACAATGCGAAAGAGAGCAAAGAGGCCAGCCGTCGCGTAGAACTGCGGATGCAATTCTTTGGCCTGAAAGACAAAAAGCACGATGAAAGCATGGATGTTGTTCCAGGCATTAGCCAGGAAACCTGTCAGCTAGGAATCATGCAATGACTTCCGCTATTGAAAAACTGAAAACCCGCTTACTTCCCTACAGAGAGCAGAACGCGCAGCCGACGGTAAGCCACGCTTTTAACTATCTTCAGCGCGTTATCGCGCAACTTGAGAGAAAGGTAGATGCTCGCGCGGTGAAGATGGTTCCCCCTCTGGAGAAACGCCGACAGGCCATTGCCCGACTGCGTGCGGGGGAGATGCCAAAGCCCTTCGAATGGAAGATGATTTTTTTTGGCCTCAATGATGTAGCAGAAGGCGATCTGTTTGAAATTGCATTGATGGATGATGCAACAAACTTTGCGAGAATTATCGCTGAAATTGAACAAAAAATTGCGCAGCGGCGGTTAACGCGGCGGGAATGGCTGGCGTTATGTACCAGCTACTTTGGTCATGCCAGCGATACGCCAGAAAAGAATCCGCAGTGGCTGCAGCTACGCACGCAGATTGCCCACGGTTTTCAACAACTTAAGGAGAGCGCGCCGCGTCAGATGTCCTGGATGTCGGTCATTGACACCTATAGCGATATTTTTACCGATAATGCAGGGTTTCTTCTCGGACAACAGCTTGGGCGCGGAGAAATAACGGATATTTCGGTGCTGGAGAAAGTTGCGCAAATTCCGCAAACCAGTTGGTTATGGCGCAAAATTGTTAACCACCTGATCAATGAGATTTTTCGCCAGAATGACGATGATTTTCAGCAGAAAATTAATTCGCTTATCGCGTTAAGCCGCCAGCTTACGCGGTTTAAAGATAATATTCTGGCAGCCACTTTGACCCGTTATTATCAGTCGGCTTTTAAACATCAAACACATTTCGAACTCAAGCAATTGGCCCTGGAATATTGGGGAAATCCGCAGTTAACCAGTCGTAATAAAAGCTGGCAGGTTCACGTTGAAAATCCCGTATTACTGATGGTGCAAGGGTGGTTTGCCAAAGACGACCTGAAGCTGTTCTTTGAGTTGCTGAAAGGCAATCGGGATGTTGACCATGCGCGCCTGTTCTACTGGCTACGTTTTGCCAATCAGATGAGCTATACGCGCATTGTGCTGGGCGAAGAGGCGCTGCGATCCAAAGATGCCGATTATGTTGAGTTCAGGGCGAAAAACGCAGGGCGATTAAGCCGCCTGCAAGGCTCTGGTTCACGCGATAACAATGCCATGATTATGCGCATTGGCGATTATCTGTTTGTCGAATTTTCGAAAGTGGGGGCGATGTATGCCTACCATATGGGGAATGCGCCCTTTAATCCGGAAACCGGCATTCTTGATATTGATTATGATCTGAAAGATAAGCGGAATAACCGGCGCAAAGTCCGGTTGCGTTTACCGCATTTGTCGCCGGTATTTCGCTACTCACTCAACCGAATTGAAGGTTGGATGAGCCGATATGACGAAGAACTTCGTAAGTTGGGCATTGATTACGTTGCGGAAGATGTAAATCAGCCCTCTGTCACTTTGGATGCCTCCCGCTTCAATGCGTCAAAGACCGTGAGTCGGCCAGAGCCTGCATCGTTGCCTGAACATGAAGTCAGTGATGCAAAGTCAGACCGGGAAGAGCAAACCAACATCATCGCCTCAGCGTTAAAAGCCAAAAAAGAGCTACCTGGCCGGGAACAGCAAATCCGGGAGGTTATTCGTTCGGTCGATTGTAAAGTGATGGATAAACGAGGGCTGGGGGGCGCAATCCACATTCAGTTCAATGAGCCTGACCATGAAGCGGCGCAAAAATTACTCAGCCTCGGGTTTAAACCGGTGCTGGGTAAATTTACTTACTGGAGCAAATAGTGTTCAAAAAATTGTTGGGTAAATTTATTAAAGAGAATACCTCACTACCCGCTTCATTTGTGCCGCTGTATGTAATGAAAGAGGAGGGCTTTTCTTTCCCCTTTAGTCTTGCTGATAGTGAAGATAACTGGCCTGTCGCCTCATGTCTGGAACAGCTTCATGAGGAAGATTATGTTTCACACTGGTCTGATTGCTGGTTTCTTAGCTGGGATGATTTTTATCGCATCCGGAAAAATGATGACTATGCCAGCAGCCTGGCGATTTTCGCTTTTCCTCCACAGCGCAATCTGACGGCTCATCTTGCTGCAACGGGAAGTATTAGCGATGATACTTTTCGCGTTTTCATTGATAAATGGACGCAGCCCGACGACTATCGCCCCGTCGGAATAACTTGCACGGGAGCCAGTTTTTCCTCTGCGGAAGGCACCTTTGTGTTAAGCGAAGAGAACTGGCAGCTTCTGGACGCACTACAGCAACTCAGATTGCAGCAGCGACAGACGCCGGGCGAAACGGTCAACCAAACCAGTTGGGCTAAAATACGGCGGCAGGCCAAAAAAGCAGGGGCAAAACTGGATGACTATCTCGCAAAAACGATCGTTATCAGGCCAGAATCGTTACAGTTAAAACTGCGAAAATCGCTGGTGGTAGATACTCCGGTACTGGAAATTGAACCGGTTTTTGATGAGCAGCCTGCAAACTGGTTACAGATTTTTGACCGTACGCAACAGGTGCAGGATCGTTACCGTGTTTTAGGGGATGATGGTGTCTTAAATCATGTCATTCTTTCTCCTGAAGTCAAAGACGTCCTGACCTCCGTGCACGCTATTACCGGGCGTCGAGTGGCGGGGGATGATGCGCTCTCATTTGTTCGCAATCCCTACACCTGGATTGGTGAAGAGGCGAGCCAGGTGCTCGATCCTGACGTTTACGAGCAGAATTTACAGGACGCCGGGATCTACTTTTATGATTTTCGTCTGGAGCCGCAGATCGATGAAAACAGGCAAATTGCATCTGTAACGCTTTTTCTCAGCCCCAGAACTGAACAATCCGTGCCGGATGAAACCTATATCTTTAAACGCCCAGGTGAACTGGCGGCGTTGCTCTCTGAACTGGAACAAAAGTTAGCGGCACAACTGCCCGCCGGAGTCTGGCAGGGTTACGATCTGGAGCTTTCCAGATTCAGCCAGGAAGAACTGCAAGGTTATCAGGCGTTGCTTGAAAACTGGCAGCAACAGGCGGCGGGAATGAATTTTACCCACGTTCTCGATCTCAACAAATACAGTGACCGGGTTATCGGGATCGGTGAATTTGAAAAAATCAGTTCGCCTTATCTGGTCAAAAGTGAAAGTGAAAAATGGCTTCCGGAGAACCTTGCGCAAGAGATGTGCGAGGTCATGTTCTCTGGCTGGGATCTCGATAATCATCAACATTTTCAGGAACTGGAAGAGCGGCTGGAAGAGGCAAAAGCCACGGATGCGCCGGAAGTTGCCATGCCCTGGAACGACAACCTTTTGCCTCGCGAAGAAGCAGAAATTTTCCACGATAAATGGAAAAAGAAAATCGATGGCGAAACAAATGATGGCGTAAGCAGTGAACCGGTTAGTCGTGCCGTTCTGCTGATAGAACAAAATATTGAGCAGGCGCTGTATGTTAAACAACGGCGGGATTCCTTGCTCGGCGCACATCAGGCAGAAGTCGAACTGCCGATGATCCTCAAAACGTCCATTCAGCTACGTGAACATCAGCGTAAAGGGGTGGCGTGGCTCCAACAGTTGTATCTAAAGTCGCCAACCGAGACGGCGGGATGTTTACTGGCGGACGATATGGGGTTGGGTAAAACCTTACAGATTTTAACCTTTCTCATCTGGCATCGAGAACGTTTCCCGGATGCGCCCCCCTCGCTGATTGTTGCTCCGGTATCGTTACTCGATAACTGGGAACGTGAGGTCGGGAATTTCTTCCTGCGCGAGCAGGTGTCGATTTTAAAACTCTATGGTAATGAGCTTAAGGCGAAGAAGTGCGCGAAAGAGAGCATTCCTCAGGCACTTAAAAGCAAGGGCATTAAGAACTTACTGCAAAATGACTGGGTGGGTGACGCGCATATTGTTCTTACTACCTACGAGACGTTGCGCGATCAGGAATTTTCCCTGGCTCGTCAGCCCTGGTCCATAATGGTGTGCGACGAAGCGCAGAAAATCAAAAATCCGGCGGCATTAATAACCCAATCGGCAAAAGCCATTCAGGCGCAATTTAAAGTCGCATGTACCGGAACACCAGTCGAAAACACCCTTGTCGATCTGTGGTGTTTATTTGACTTCGTTCAGCCGGGGTTGTTGGGGGCTTTAAATAATTTTGGTAAAGATTATCTGCGCCCCATTGAGCAACAGAATGATAATGCTGTCCTCGAATCGCTACGCAAATTAATAGAACCGCAGACACTGCGCCGCACCAAAGAAGAAGTAGCGAAAGATCTGCCGGATAAGATTGAAGATCAGTACTGTAAACAGTTGAATATGCTGCCATTGCAACGGGATCTCTATACCCACTCGGTTGTAAGCTGGCAAAACCAACAGGAGATCAGCGAAGGGCTGGATCAACGAGGCTCAGGTATGCTGGGGTTGCTGCATCGGTTGAAACTTATTTGCGCATGGCCTTATTCCGTAAGTGCAGATTTGCGCTTACGTAACGATGCTCCGAAAGTAAAATGGCTGCTGGAGACGTTAAACACCATTCGCCAGTCATCTGATGACAAAGTGATTATTTTTACGGAACTGCGCGATATTCAACGAGAGCTGCAACATCTGATTGCGCAGAATTTTGGCTTTAAGCCTTTTATTATTAATGGTGATACCAGCACCAAATCTGGCAGTGACCAAAATCGTCAGAGCCTGATCGATGCATTTCAATCAACGCCAGGTTTTAACGTTATTATTTTATCCACCATCGCCGTTGGGTTTGGCGTCAATGTCCAAAAAGCGAATCATGTCATCCACTTTACCCGCTGTTGGAATCCGGCGAAGGAAGATCAGGCGACTGACAGAGCCTACCGCATTGGGCAGCAGAAAGATGTTTACGTCTATTATCCGACAGTGCGTGATAGCCAGTTAATGACTTTTGAAGAAACGCTGGATGAATTACTGAACCGACGCAGAGCGTTGGCCAGAGATATGCTCAAAGGGGCAAGCGATCTGACCGCCGCAGATTTTGAAGCGGTGCTGGCGGGCGCTCCCCCGGCATAGGGAACGCAATGGTTGATGACAAGACCTAAAAGAGTGCGAAGTTGCCCCCTTCTATAACCCTGAATATGCCGGGGCAGGGCAAGTCAACTGACAGGGATTCGGTGTTGCTTGGTTTATGAATAATAAATATATTTTGTGAATGTATGAGTTGACATTTATATGAAAAAAATCATAATTCCATCAAGTTTGCATGGGGCGCTTTCTGTATCTTATGCATCGCACCAAAGCCTGACAGCGAATAATACTGTAAGGCTCATATCAAAAACCGCCATTAGCTCATCAGGAAGAGCAGACGACAACCAGGATTGTTGTATGGTACGGGGTTCGAGGCCTCGATGGCGGTCCAACTTCTCAATTAAGTTGATGACCTGGATATACCATTATCAGCTCATCGCTGTGTTAGCCCTTCATAAATCAGCCGTAGCGCGAAGACACCGAGAATTGCACCAATAATCCGACTGGCGACATGCTGCATACGCCCATATGCGCGACGCACGGTCGGTAAAGAAAACGCCTGGCTAAGAAATACACGCCAGATAACAGACGCGAGCACAATTCCTGCCCAGGCCATTAAACGCGCCCAGGTCGGCGTTTCTGCATTTAACGTCACTGAGAAGATACTGATAAAAAATAAAACTGTTTGTGGATTAGAGAGATCGGTAATTAATCCACGGCGGAAAAATACATACCACGGGGCACTAAGGGGCTGTTGTAGCGCGCTCATCTGTGGTGTTGATTGTCGGCGCATACTGTTCCAGGCAAACCATAAGAGATAAGTGCCGCCGACGATTTTAATGAGTGAGAAAATCTCTTCACACTGGGTAATGAGCGTTGCCATTCCAAACAACCCCAGCCCGGAATAGATGGCATCGCCCAACGCGACACCAAGCCCGGTGAGTACGCCCGCGCGACGGCCTGAAGCCAGACTGGTTTGAACCACGACAAAGAGATTTGCCCCGGGATTAAAAAAGGTGATAACGAACAGTCCAACGGTCAGGTAAACGGCGTGCAAAGGAACCATAGTGATTTCACTCATAAATAAGCTGAATTAACTTCATCATATTTATAGTAAAAATGACTGAATGCGAGCGCGATCACAAAGAACGCGGATCTAAAAAGAGTGCCACCTGTACGCGACAGGTGGCAAAGTGGCATCAAAAGAGATATTTCATACCCAGCATTCCCTGGGTATCGCTGTAACCGTTGTCACCCAACTGCT
>NZ_PTSR01000050.1:0-13287 GCF_002965345.1 Escherichia sp. MOD1-EC5950 | reverse complement strand
CGCTGACCCGGCGGCTTATTTGCCGTTGTTCCGTGTCAGTGGTGGCGCATTATAGGGAGTTATTCCGGCCTGACAAGCGAAAAATATAAAAACTTTATCGTTCGCTCAATTTTCAGGCAAAACACCCCGAGCATGGTCTTTTCCGTCTAACTTATAGACAGAAACGAGCCCCGAAGGACTCGTTTTATCATTTACTGGACGGCGACAATGCGGTCTTCATTAACTTCCAGGCGAATGACTTTGCCAGGAACCAATTCACCAGACAGTATTTGCTGCGCCAGCGGGTTTTCGATCTGTTGCTGGATAGCACGTTTCAGAGGACGTGCACCATAAACCGGATCGTAACCATTCTCGCTCAGCAGTTTCAGTGCCTCGTCAGAAATGTGGATTTCATAACCACGTTCTTCCAGACGTTTGTACAGACGTTTCAACTGGATCTGGGCAATCGAAGCGATATGTTGTTCACCCAACGGGTGGAAGACCACAACTTCATCAATACGGTTTATGAATTCCGGACGGAAGTTATGGCTAACCACGCCGAGCACCAGCTCTTTCATGCGCGCATAATCCAGTTCACCGAAACGTTCCTGGATCAGATCGGAGCCGAGGTTAGAGGTCATAATGACCACCGTATTACGGAAATCGACCGTTCTCCCCTGCCCATCAGTCAGACGTCCGTCATCCAGAACCTGCAACAGAATGTTGAATACATCCGGATGCGCTTTTTCCACTTCATCCAGCAGAATGACGGAATAAGGACGACGACGCACCGCTTCAGTCAGGTAGCCACCTTCTTCATAACCCACATATCCCGGAGGTGCACCAACCAGACGAGACACCGAGTGTTTCTCCATAAACTCGGACATATCGATACGAACCATCGCCTCGTCACTGTCGAACATAAAATTCGCCAGCGCCTTACAGAGTTCGGTTTTACCTACACCCGTTGGACCGAGGAACAAGAACGAACCAATCGGGCGATTAGGATCCGCAAGCCCCGCACGGCTACGACGAATGGCGTTAGATACCGCATCAACGGCTTCGTTTTGGCCAATAACACGATGGTGCAGTTCTTGCTCCATACGCAGCAGTTTTTCGCGCTCACTTTCCATCATGCGAGAAACAGGAATGCCCGTCCAACGCGCCAACACTTCAGCAATTTCTGCGTCAGTCACTTTATTACGCAACAGACGCATGGTTTTGCCTTCGAGCTGCGTAGCCGCTTCCAGTTGTTTTTCGAGCTCCGGAATTTTGCCGTATTGCAGTTCGGACATCCGCGCCAGATCACCTACACGGCGCGCCTGTTCAATGGCGATTTTCGCCTGTTCCAGTTCGGCTTTAATGGTCTGGGTGCCAGAGAGTGACGCTTTCTCTGCTTTCCACTCCTCTTCTAACTCAGAGTACTGGCGTTCTTTGTCACTCAGTTCTTCATTGAGCATATCCAGACGTTTTTTACTGGCTTCATCAGACTCTTTCATTAACGCCTGTTGTTCCAGCTTAAGCTGGATAATTCGACGATCGAGTCGGTCAAGCTCTTCCGGTTTTGAGTCAATCTGCATACGGATACTGGATGCCGCTTCATCGATCAGGTCGATGGCTTTATCTGGCAACTGACGGTCAGCAATGTAGCGATGAGACAACGTCGCCGCTGCAACAATTGCCGGGTCAGTAATTTGCACATGGTGGTGCAGCTCGTAACGTTCTTTCAGGCCACGCAGAATAGCAATGGTGTCTTCCACCGTTGGCTCGGCAACAAACACTTTCTGGAAACGACGTTCCAGCGCCGCATCTTTTTCAATGTACTGGCGATATTCATCAAGGGTGGTCGCGCCCACGCAGTGCAGTTCACCACGGGCCAGTGCCGGTTTCAGCATATTCCCGGCGTCCATTGCGCCATCGGCTTTACCTGCGCCCACCATGGTGTGCAGCTCATCGATAAACAGAATGACGTTGCCTTCCTGTTTCGACAGATCGTTCAGCACGCCTTTCAGACGTTCTTCAAACTCACCACGATATTTCGCCCCAGCCACCAGCGCGCCCATATCCAGCGCCAGTACGCGGCGGCCTTTCAGCCCTTCAGGTACTTCGCCATTGATAATACGCTGCGCCAAACCTTCAACGATGGCGGTTTTACCGACACCAGGTTCACCGATCAGTACCGGGTTATTTTTAGTACGGCGTTGCAGTACCTGAATGGTACGACGAATTTCTTCATCACGACCAATTACCGGATCGAGTTTACCTTGTTCGGCACGTTCGGTAAGGTCAATGGTATATTTTTTCAAAGCCTGACGTTGGTCTTCGGCTCCTTGATCATTCACGCTTTCACCTCCACGCATTTGTTCAATCGCTTGAGTAATGTTGGCGGTGGTCGCCCCTGCTGCTTTCAGGATGTCGGCCAGCGTGCCGCGAGACTCAAGTGCCGCCAGAACAAACAGTTCTGACGAGATAAAGTTATCACCACGTTTTTGCGCCAGCTTGTCGCAAAGATTAAGAACGCGCACCAGATCCTGTGAAGGCTGGACATCGCCCCCTGTACCTTCAACCTGCGGTAAACGATTTAATGCCTGATTGATATCTGTGCGCAATTGGCCAGCATTAATGCCAGCGGATGTTAATAAAGGACTAACCGAACCCCCTTCCTGATTCAGCAGGGCGCTCATTAAATGAAGTGGTTCGATGAATTGGTTGTCGTGCCCGAGTGCAAGTGATTGGGCATCGGCAAGAGCAAGCTGGAATTTGTTAGTAAGACGATCCAGACGCATAACTCCTCCCATAACGGATCAAAGTTGCTACTGGAGATTAAATGAGGTCATCCCTCAATTATTCAAGGTTATTGACCAGATTAATGTGAAAAGAAAATCACGCGTACCGGATCGTCTTGATTCTTTAGGTTATATCAGCCAAATGAAACTTGCCATACGACCCGTGCACTTGTCGCGACGATAAGAGAAGAAAGTCTCATTTTCAGTGTATGTACAGCGATTACCACCGAAAATTTGTTCAACACCGACGTTCGCCAGGCGCTGCCGGGCAAGCAGATAAATATCCGCCAGATATTTATCACCACGCTGAATGAAAGCCTCGCTCGCTTTGGCATCTACTGCCATAAATGCCTCGCGAACCTCCGGCCCCACTTCAAAGGCGCGCGGACCAATTGCGGGTCCCAACCAGGCAAGAATGTTTTCTGGCTTATCAGCAAAACAAGAAACTGTCTCCTCCAGCACACCAGCGCAAAGTCCACGCCAGCCAGCATGAGCAGCGGCGACTTCCGTTCCCGCACGGTTGCAAAACAGCACAGGCAGGCAGTCGGCAGTCATCACAGCGCAAACCGTGCCAGGTGTGTTGCTATAAGATGCATCCGCCCGTTTAGAGGCATAAGGTTCGCCAGTAAGCCTTAGAACATCTTTCCCATGTACCTGCTCAAGCCAGACCGGTTTTGAAGGCAAATTGCCCGCAGCAAAAAGTCGCCTGCGATTCTCCTCAACGTGTTCCGGGTTATCACCACAATGGGCCCCCAGATTGAGAGAATCGTAAGGCGGTAAGCTAACGCCGCCAATACGGGTAGAGCTACAGGCCGCAACACCTTTTGGCAACGGCCACTGCGGGACAATCAACTTACTCATAACCAGTCCACTTCATCCTTATGCTCTTCGAAATCGGCGCGCATCACCTCAATCAGTTCAACCATATCTTGTGGGATAGGCGCGTGCCATTCCATTTCGATACCGGAAATCGGGTGATAGAGACGTAGCATCGTTGCGTGAAGCGCCTGACGATCAAACTTACGCAGCGTGGAGATAAACGCTTCTGACGCCCCCTTCGGCGGACGCGGGCGACCACCATAAACCGGATCACCCACCAGCGGATGAGTGATATGCGCCATATGCACGCGGATCTGATGCGTACGTCCTGTTTCGAGACGCAACCGCAGACGCGTGTGCACACGGAAGTGTTCCATGATGCGATAGTGAGTGACCGCTGGTTTGCCCATCGGATGCACCGCCATATGGGTGCGTTTGGTGGGATGGCGGCTGATTGGCTCGTCCACCGTGCCACCCGCAGTCATATGACCAATCGCTACGGCTTCGTACTCACGGGTAATTTCACGCCGTTGCAGAGACTCCACCAAACGCGTCTGAGCTGGAACCGTTTTTGCCACAACCATCAAACCCGTCGTGTCTTTATCCAGACGATGGACAATGCCCGCACGCGGAACATCTGCAATTGGCGGATAGTAATGAAGCAACGCATTCAACACCGTGCCATCAGGGTTACCCGCGCCAGGATGTACAACCAGGTCGCGCGGTTTATTAATAACAATGATGTCTTCATCTTCATAGACGATATCCAGTGGGATATCCTGCGGTTCAAAACGCGCTTCTTCTTCAATTTCGGCGTTTATGGCAACCTGCTCGCCACCCAATACTTTTTCTTTCGGCTTATCACAAACTTTGCCGTTAACCAGCACGCGCTGGTCGAGGATCCATTCTTTTATCCGCGAACGTGAATAATCCGGGAACATTTCGGCCAAAGCTTGATCTAAGCGTTGACCGAGTTGGTTTTCGGACACTGTTGCAGTGAGTTGTACTCGTTGTGCCATATATACTGCTTCTTCGTTTATCGTTGGGGTTTTACGGCTTTGCCGTTTAATATAGTGTGCTATTGTAGCTGGTCTTAACCGGGAGCAGGAACAGAGAATCTCCCGTAATACATTTTGAGGAAAGTCAAAACGTCATGACGCGCATGAAATATCTGGTGGCAGCCGCCACATTAAGCCTGTTTTTGGCGGGTTGCTCGGGTTCAAAGGAAAAAGTACCTGATAATCCGCCAAATGAAATTTACGCGACTGCACAACAAAAGCTGCAGGACGGTAACTGGAGACAGGCAATAACGCAACTGGAAGCGTTAGATAATCGCTATCCGTTTGGTCCGTATTCACAGCAGGTGCAGTTGGATCTCATCTACGCCTATTATAAAAACGCCGATCTGCCGTTAGCACAGGCTGCCATCGATCGTTTTATTCGCCTGAACCCGACCCATCCGAATATCGATTATGTCATGTATATGCGTGGCCTGACCAATATGGCACTGGATGACAGTGCGCTACAAGGATTCTTTGGCGTTGACCGTAGCGATCGCGATCCTCAACATGCTCGAGCTGCGTTTAGTGACTTTTCCAAATTAGTTCGCGGCTATCCGAACAGTCAGTACACCACCGATGCCACCAAACGTCTGGTGTTCCTGAAAGATCGCCTGGCGAAATATGAATACTCTGTTGCCGAGTACTATACAGAACGCGGCGCATGGGTTGCTGTCGTTAACCGTGTAGAAGGCATGCTGCGCGATTTCCCGGATACTCAGGCTACACGTGATGCTCTGCCACTAATGGAAAATGCTTACCGTCAGATGCAGATGAATGCACAAGCTGAAAAAGTCGCGAAAATCATCGCCGCAAACAGCAGCAATACATAACAGAATTCTGAAACACAAAACGGCAGCCCTTGAGCTCTAATGCCGATCAGTTAAGGATCAGTTGACCGATCCAGTGGCTGTGTAAGAATCCGGAAACGCTCACTCGTTTCCGGATTTTTTTATGCTCATTGGACAGGCACTTGATTTGGTATCCCGTTACGATTCTCTGCGTAACCCACTGACTTCTCTGGGGGATTACCTCGACCCCGAACTCATCTCTCGTTGCCTTGCCGAATCAGGTACTGTAACGCTACGCAAGCGCCGTCTTCCCCTCGAAATGATGGTCTGGTGTATTGTTGGCATGGCGCTTGAGCGTAAAGAACCTCTTCACCAGATTGTGAATCGCCTGGACATCATGCTACCGGGCAATCGCCCCTTCGTTGCCCCCAGTGCCGTTATTCAGGCCCGCCAGCGCCTGGGAAGTGAGGCTGTCCGCCGCGTGTTCACGAAAACAGCGCAGCTCTGGCATAACGCCACGCCGCATCCGCACTGGTGCGGCCTGACCCTGCTGGCCATCGATGGTGTGTTCTGGCGCACACCGGATACACCAGAGAACGATGCAGCCTTCCCCCGCCAGACACATGCCGGGAACCCGGCGCTCTACCCGCAGGTCAAAATGGTCTGCCAGATGGAACTGACCAGCCATCTGCTGACGGCTGCAGCTTTCGGCACGATGAAGAACAGCGAAAATGAGCTTGCTGAGCAACTTATAGAACAAACCGGCGATAACACCCTGACGTTAATGGATAAAGGTTATTACTCACTGGGACTGTTAAATGCCTGGAGCCAGGCGGGAGAACACCGCCACTGGATGATCCCTCTCAGAAAGGGAGCGCAATATGAAGAGATCAGAAAACTGGGTAAAGGCGATCATCTGGTGAAGCTGAAAACCAGCCCGCAGGCACGAAAAAAGTGGCCGGGACTGGGAAATGAGGTGACAGCCCGCCTGCTGACCGTGACGCGCAAAGGAAAAGTCTGCCATCTGCTGACGTCGATGACGGACGCCATGCGCTTCCCCGGAGGAGAAATGGCGGATCTGTACAGTCATCGCTGGGAAATCGAACTGGGATACAGGGAGATAAAACAGACGATGCAACTGAGCAGGCTGACGCTGAGAAGTAAAAAGCCGGAGCTTGTGGAGCAAGAGCTATGGGGTGTCTTACTGGCTTATAATCTGGTGAGATATCAGATGATTAAAATGGCAGAACATCTGAAAGGTTACTGGCCGAATCAACTGAGTTTCTCAGAATCATGCGGAATGGTGATGAGAATGCTGATGACATTGCAGGGCGCTTCACCGGGACGTATACCGGAGCTGATGCGCGATCTTGCAAGTATGGGACAACTAGTGAAATTACCGACAAGAAGGGAAAGGGCCTTCCCGAGAGTGGTAAAGGAGAGACCCTGGAAATCCCCCACAGCCCCGAAAAAGAGCCAGTCAGTTGCTTAACTGACTGGCATTACAGCCCTTGAGCTGCCGTTTTTTTATTCTGTAACGCGTGTAACTGAAGCGATTTAGTCGCGATCGATCTCATCAAATATGGCTCGCTTTGAGACATTCCTCAAGTAAAAAAACACTTCTTCCTGCGATTTCTCACAAAAAAACTTCGTTGACAAAAAGTGACAAAATTATGAGATTTCCATCACACATTTTGACATCAGGAACGGTATGCTGAATTCACCAAGACGGGAAGACAAGAGGTAAAATTTATGACAATGAACATTACCAGTAAACAAATGGAAATTACTCCGGCCATCCGCCAACATGTCGAAGACCGTCTCGCCAAACTGGAAAAATGGCAAACACATCTGATTAATCCACATATCATTCTGTCCAAAGAGCCACAAGGGTTCGTTGCTGACGCCACTATCAATACACCTAACGGCGTTCTTGTTGCCAGTGGTAAACATGAAGATATGTACACCGCAATTAACGAATTGATCAACAAGCTGGAACGGCAGCTCAATAAACTGCAGCACAAAGGCGAAGCACGTCGTGCCGCAACATCGGTGAAAGACGCCAACTTTGTCGAAGAAGTTGAAGAAGAGTAGTCCTTTATATTGAGTGTATCGCCAACGCGCCTTCGGGCGCGTTTTTTGTAAATCTAACAGATTGTTTCTATTAGCTTATTTCTTATAAGCATCCACAAACTGTCCACATCAGTAAGGATAGACAAGCCCGCAAAAAATGCGGGCTTTGTCTTATGTAGTCGAAATGGTTGTGGTAATAGTCCCCCGAAGCCGCTGCGCCGCTACCTCAAAATAATGATCACTGGTTTCTATACCAATAAATTTTCGCCCTGCTTTCAGTGCAGCCACACCCGTTGTCCCTGACCCCATAAAAGGATCAAGGACTGTTCCGCCACTATTCGCAGTTCTGACCAGCTCTGCCATTAGTTCTTCTGGTTTTCCGGTCGGGTGCATTTTCTTTGACGGGATAACCGGGAACGTCATGCAGCCGTCGAACGGACCCGAAGGCGATTTACCTAAATGGCCTTTGCTGCCCCAGACGATGTATTCGCACTGATGCCGGAAATACCCCGTATGGGGTGTTCGTGACCCCTTTCCTTTGTTCCACGCAATGATTCCACGCCATGTAAAACCGCTGGCCTGAAACGCATCGGTTAAAGCAGGCAGTTGTCGCCAGTCAGTAAATACCAGGGCATAACCGCCCGACCTGACTGCACGTAGTGCCTGTGCCATCCATAATTGTGTCCAGTAAGCCCACGAACGGGCGTCCATGTTCTCACCCGCGAACCCATCAAAGCGGTGAAGGTTCTCGCCGTTCAGATATTTTGCATGACTGCCCTGGTTGGTGCGTCCGGCCTTGTGTGTCGCACCCGAACTGTAAGGCGGGTCAGTGATTAAGGCATCAATGCTTTCTGGCTCAATCAGCGGCAATATTTCCAGTGCATTTCCACGACAGAGCGTGGCATTGTCAATCTGGTAAATCTTAGTGTGTTCCGGTGTATGTACTGGTTGATGCTGGGTTGCGATCCCCACGGTCATAACTCCTCATGCGTGTGGGGTGCTCAATGGCTCTCGTTATCTGGTTAAGTGTTTTGCAGCGCGGACATTTTATTTCAATGTAGTGAAATGAGGCGCGGGCAAGTAGTTTGTTGCAATTTTTGCATCGTACATTTTGCGTCATTTGCGGCACCTCTTGTGTGGTTACTGCTGCCGATATGATAACAAACCGATCGTTTTTATCGATCGGATTTATTGCATCGATCTGTCATGCCTATTGCTTACGAATAGTGTCACCCTCATTTGTGAGGGCAACAAAAAGAAAACCCGCAGTTTTTACGCTGCGGGTTTGTTGTTCATGTCTGTGAGATAGGGTGCCGTTTCGACCAACCTTAGCAACCGATTGACGGGGGATTACTCCCCCGTCGCGGTTTCCTTACTGCTTACACTGTAAGAACGCCGCAAACTCCGCTCCCCAGAAGCTCATCCGTATTTCACACAGCGAGCCGTGCAGCATCCAGATGATGAGGATTGCCGTCACACAGAACGTGATGGCTGTAAGCGATTTTTGCGACATAGCGCTTGCTCCTTTTTCGGGGAGGCGCTAACCTATCACTTGCTAGGTAGACGGTTAGGGCCTCGGTTAAACAAAAATGTTTTCCGGGGCCTTTCCACATCCGGCCTTCAGGTATTCCCTCCAGCCATCAGCCGAAAGGCACCCGCGCGAATTCTAGCCTGGTTTTTTCCCTTGTTTCAATCCGTTGAGGCCTGTCAGTCTTCTGATATAAAATTCCCGACCGCAGACATTATTCAGTCACGCATTTGATACATGCTTCCGCCGGCGTTCGCGCCGGTTTTTTTTCGTCATGTTGCTGCATAGATCGTCATGCGCGATCGAGGCGTGGTATTGATCCTTTTTTCAGTTTAATTCTGGCTCTTGATTTTACGCAGGCCGCGCTGCGTCTGGCTTCTTTGTTTGAGAGTTGTTTAACGCGATCCTTTCGCGATCGTGTCTTGTCCCACGTAAAGCATGAAAACTCTTTTAATATCATGCAGTTTTATTGCCCCTGCCATTTGTGCGATCGTAAAAACCTCTCTGAAAACTGCAAAAAATTTCAAAACGTGAAATTTCAGATCTTCGCTTTTCCCTCAGTTGCTGCGCGGGCTGGCGGTCATTTTTGCACGGCAGAAAACTGAAAAAGTGTTTCGACACAAAACCCGCGGGTTGGAGGGGGTAGCGCGGTTTACGTCACCTCACGCTTTACGTCACACCGTTTACGTGGTGTGCGCATACAGCGCCGGAATGGCACGCAGAACGCATTAATCAGGTGGCAGATATGAAAACGCACGACCGGAGCCGTGCGTTGCGTGATGGGGCGTTTATGGGGGGCTTTATGCCCGGTGATCAGGCGATAAGGTCACCGTATTTTTCGCGCAGGCTCGTAGCCTGTTGGGCGTCTGTGGCAAGTTCGCTGCTGTTTGTTGGTGCGCCAGTATTGCTATGGGTATGGTTTGCAGTGTGTGTGGCCAGCAACTGAACCAGATCCAGAATATCAATCAACAACGTCAGCAGATTAAGTCCGGATTTTTCCCGTGAGCCACCGCGACCGATAAATACAGTCGGGGCGGTAAATTCCAGGCCGCCGTCCGCCCGGCATGTTCTGCGGCCTCCCACATTTTCGGTGAGGTTATGTTCGATGGTGGATGTCGCCCCTTTGAGTTTAGTCAGCAAATCCTGCGCTACCATCTGGATATGCTCACCGGCTGCGATCGCATAATGGCCAGTAGTAATGTGTTCTGTCTGGCCTGTCATCAGCTTGCTGGTTCCCAGAACGCTGGTTATGTCGTTTGCCTGTACTGTTGTTGTTCTGGTTGTTGTTGTGCGTTCTTCCTGATCGCTGTTAATGGTTCGCCTGGCTGAATGCTCCCTGATTTGCTGATCGGTTTCTCTGTGCCAGCTTCCGTCAGTCGTGACGCGCTGAAACACTTCTGCGCGCTGTTGCTGCAGCTGTTCGCCGGGCTTTACATCAGGCAGGTTATGGCCCGCGGGTAAGATTTGCCTGATGACAGGTTTATCCGGTCGTCCTTCAATGTTGGATATTTCCACGATGGTGCCAGCCGGCGGGTAGGCAAAACATCCCGCCTCACTGCCAGCCATGGGGACGGGGAGGGGTACTGCCGGGTAAACAGGTGTATCGTTTTTATCGTTGCCGTTCTCATCAAGCAACTGCACATCAACGGCGTAGCGTGGGCGGAAGCTGTCGGCTACATCGCCCAGGGTGACGGATTCCGTTGGGGCAATGACGCGCGCCAGCCGGGTATGAAGAGTACCGCTGGCCAGTTCCGGGAACTGTGTTTCCATTTGTCTGCGTAATGGTGATTTGGAAACAGGGCTACCCGTGGCGGTAAGGCGCTCCCATGTCAGGGTCATTTTCTCGTTGTTGAGGGCTACACGGGTAATGCGCCCGGCCGGTAGGTTCACGCCCGGTCGCACAGTTTCCATAAACATGATGTCGATGCTGTTTCCGCCGCTTTGCCCGAGTGTGTACTGTTGCGGAATATCCGGCATTGTAATACTGGCAAATCGTGAATCAGCTGCGCTTCCCACAAATACAGAACCGTCCGGCATTGGATGCCAGACGTAATCGCTGATACTGAATGCTCGCCCCAGTTGGCTGAGCAGTTGTGCTCCGCTGCCGCTGTGGGTGATGTAGGGAGTTGGTATGCTGACGTAATCCGCATCTGGCGTGATGAAAACGATGCCGCTTTGTTTGCCCAGATTATCGAGTACCCCCCGCAACGTCGGGTGTTGCATGGAGCAAGGGAAATCAAAATCCAGCACAGCAGCTGCTTCACGGATAAAAAGGCGACGTGAGCCATTTTCAGCAGGTTGATCGCGCTCAATGTAGCCGGAGAAATAGCGCCATGCTTCACCGTCACGGCCGAGATCAATTTGTACCATTGCGCCGGCAAGGCTGTGTTCGGGTGACAGATTGTTAACAGAAATGAAGCCACGACCGGCAGCATTCAGGGTAAGAACAAGGTTTATATCGGCAATTTCCACCTGTTCGCCATTAATCATGCAGCGTTGTATCAATTTCATGTTTTCCCTTCCTCTTTCACGCTCCCAATGCCAACAGCATCCAGACCAGAGCCAACGGCATCATTGATTTTTTTCCAGAACGAACTTTGCGTATTCATGCCTTTGTCTGGTGCCTGTTCGCTGCCATTCTGGGTCTGCTGTCTGGCGATGGTTTTTTGTGAACCGCTACGTGCTGATGCTTTCTCTGGCACGCTTAATTTTTCCCTGAGAGTAAAGGTGACCTGCCAGTGCATTTTTCCCTGTTGTTCCGTGGCATCAATGCCACCAGAAAATACCCCCTGTCGCATATTGATTGCCTTCGCGGTAGCGTTAGCAATGCGATATGTTTTTTTAGCACCGTTGCTTTCTGTTGCCTCCGCAAGCTGAAAAATACGGGTCAGAATAGCTTCATCGTTAAAATCAATAACCCCCGACACGCGCAGCTCTTTAGCCTTGTTTCCCTGCTGGGCGCTCGTGGTGCTGGTTGACTGTCCGGACATATCTTTGTCCGGTAGTTGCATGGTGGCGCTGACGGTGATGTTGCGCAGCAGAATGGCTTCCCCGTCAAGCGCAAGGACAATCATCTGGGTCATGTAGTGCTTCCCTTAGTGATGAGAGATTATCGCCGACGAACAGCATCACAGCTGTAAAAACCCACTCGGGGTGTGGGATGTTTTTTTGTATCAGCACTGCAGCCTGGCTAAGAGCTCCCTTGTAGCAAAAGCGCCACACCGGGCAAAATTTTTGCCGGAGTGCGGCCTGCTGATCAGCGATTTCCTGTAAGGCTTTATCTCTCGCATTCATGAACTGATGCAGCGATGATGACAATGTTTCCGGTGATGTGGCGGCAGGAGTGGCTGCCTGTGCAATGGTTGCCGCCAGCGACATGCTTCGAGTGGTCTGTGTCGACAGCATTATCGGTTCCGGAAGTGATGTTGCCGGTCTGGCGGGGATTTGCATTCTGCTGATGGCCAGTGAAAGCTGGCTGGAGATCATGCGGGACATTCGTCCCACCTCCGGCAACGGAAATGCGCCTGAAAATTGCCTGGCGAGTGATAAAAACTCGCCAGCAGAAGGGGTGCAAAATAACAGCGCCACAATGTCTTTTTCTGTGCTTTCTTTCAGATAGGGTAAAAGTGCAGATACAGCATTTTCGGGGCTGAGATAACGCCCCGATGGTTTGATGTTTCCGGTATTTTCTGACCATGGATGAAGGCAAACCACAGAGCATTTAATGTGCATGGCTGACGGACGCAGAATTGCCTTTTCCCATTTCATTCTGACTCTCCAGTCTGAAAAGCGCGGATGTCGGCAAGATTATTCAGGCCATCCAGCACGTCCTTCATCTGTCGCTGACGTCGATAAATTTCATCATTGCGGTTAACCTGCGCCTGCGCCATAGCTGTAGCCAGCTCCTCAAGCTCTGGCATCGACATCTTCACTTGCTGATTATCGGCATCACCCCATGTCATAACGTCCCGCGCTGTGTCGGATTTTGATGCCATTACCACCGGATAGATACGGGCCAGTGAGCTGGGGCCAGCATTCCAGCTACGACCGTTCCATTCGAACGTGAACGGCTGCGCCTCCTGTTCTGTGCGCCACACCTCGATTTCCCGCTTTTTGGCATCCTTCGCCGCGGTGATAAGTTCCGGCGTGACGGTGAACGGGGTTATTTCTCCCCATTTGCCGCTCTGTAACTCTTCCCAGATGCGCTGGCCTGTCGGGGCGCTATCGTCCTGCATGGCGGTATACGGGACGAA
>NZ_PTSR01000004.1:0-213440 GCF_002965345.1 Escherichia sp. MOD1-EC5950 | reverse complement strand
ACAGAAACGAAAGGCCGGGGTTATAGCAGAAGCTAATCCTGAGTAAAACGGTGGATCAATATTGGGCCGTTGGTGGAGATATAAGTGGATCACTTTTCATCCGTCGTTGACACAACCAGGCGCTTACCCTTCTCGCTGTTCTCCGCATAACGGCGATCAACGTACATATCTCCGATGACGCGTCCGTTTTCATGGCGAGCATTCTGAAACCACGCCCCTACGTGATAGTTATTCACGGCGCGCGGATCGCTGGCAGATACGTTTTCCCCATCAATCACCGGGTGATCCAGTGGCATGGGGTTACGTTCGAGAGTGTTATAGGATTTCTGAATTTCGGCTGACGGATAAAAACGCCGATTCATCACAATATCGTCAACGATAGGCACGACGCCGTGCACGACAATGTGCTCGCGTCCGTCGATGGTTTCAGTTGTGATATTTGAAGCGGAGTTGATAACCGTCAGCACGTTAACGCGGTTGCGTTTCATGCTGGGTCCTCTTTGATGGATTTTGGTCAATAAAAAACCCGCCGAAGCGGGTTCATAGTTCTATTAGACTCACTTAAAGTTAAGCTCATGCTTAGCATCATCCACAATCAGTTCAATCAGGTTGTCTACCTCAAGAGCCATATCGTTATAAGCAGCCTGCTCTGGATAATTTTCCTCATGTATCATCTCATCAGCATTAGCGTCTAATGAAAAAAACCAAGTTAAGTGCTCTTTAGTTATTTCACTCAAAGATATTGGAGCCAAGACATACAAGCGCCTCAATTGCTTCTTTAAAACCTTAAATTGACTCCAGTCGAAATAATAATCAGGAACTTCAGACAACCTTTGCTCAGCTATATGTATTCTTTCATGATGGTTTGACGCTGCGAGGTATATAGCTTTCATCTCTATAAGGATATCTATAAGATCCCCATAAGCTTTATGTTTCTTCTCCCACCACTTTTCACTGTGGAAGCGCCTTAAAGCGAAACGTGCAGTAAACCAAGCCACCACCCCCCCAATAGTTATCTGACCAATAAGGGATAGAATATATGAACCAACTTCCTGAGGTGTAATACTCATCAACTTAATACCATGAAAACTATGATGATGTTATTTAGCACTAATTAGAATCATGTTTCCACTGCTTGCGTTCAGTTGTCAACTTATCTGTCAGTCCTTCATTGAAGATACTGCCGTCGTCATTGAGCAGTACCGGTATCTGACTACAGTAGCAGTTGTACCGATTTCCGTTCTCAGCGTAGAATTCCCTCACATCTTTAGTGGTATAGCCCTTACCGTGACGACCGGCGTGCCAGGCACGAGTCGTCGGCTTGAGCGTAGACAACCACAACAGGCCGGTATTCAGGCCAAGCCTTGACGACGCCCAGTCGGCTTCATTCCACAGTGCTTCGCGTAGAGCACCAACCTGTTCCGTCTGGGCAATAGATTTTGCTTTCGCCTTCGATACATCAAGACGTTTGCTGATAGTACTAGCCAGGTCTCTCGGGTTAACACCCCGACCTATGCCGTTGGCAATAATACTGGCGAGATCCACACGCGCCGTATCAGCAATGCCCTTCCAGTCGCTGTAAGTTGAAACATACGCAGCCGCAATCTGGTTTTGATATGCAGGCATACTTAACAACTGCGGAAAGGTCGTCTGGCTGGCGTAAACAGAGGACTGCTGAGAAAGGCTGTTGTAAGCCTGGTGAGTTCCACGTTTGAACTCCGCCACCACATACGACATCGCCCAGATATTATGCGAGCCCCCCTCCAGTAGATAGTCATCCAATATCATCTGCACAATCTGTAACAGGCCTGCCAACTGCCGTCCAGACATGTCGCAAACGTAGGTGCTCGCGTTAACCCGGTACAGCATTGAAGAATCATCCACGTCATGACAAAGGAAGTGCCATGGTTGGCTGTTTGTCGCAGCAGAATGCCCTTGCAGGAGCATATCAAGCTGGTTTTTCAGTGCGTTTTTTATGGCGAAATAGCGATTCTCAATATCGCCAGCCATTCTCTTCACGGCATTTCGTGACAAGGTAGGATCGGTGCGTGACCGTGGTATTACCGGACTTTTACGCGTCTCCCTCTGAACCGACCAGAGGATCAGTCTGCTTTGGCTGGTCGTCATCATTTTCCTCTTCAAATTCTTTCAGTGGCGGGAACTCACCAACAGAACGAATTTCATTTTCAGTTATTGCCGCACGACCAAACGCGTTAGTGGTTTTCACTGCCACGTCTGCCATTTTGTTCATGTTGTCGATTTTTTCGACCTGCCCAGGAGCAAGCAGGTCACTCCAGTGGATCGTGATCTCTTCTTCGCTGGGGGCGGGAATTATTTCGAGATGGATAAACCACCGCACAACCCCCTCAATGACATCTGTCAGAAAACCTGCGCGGCGTGCATTACCGGTTTTCGCCCAGTCTTTCATGTCCTCGGTACTGGCGCGTTCACCTGTCTGCATACCGATAAGAATTTTCACGGGAACCGGGATTGTGGCGCAAAACTCATTAAGCGCCGTTCGCCATGTTGGCTCTGGATCTGCTGCGGCGACGGAAAGGACGCTGGTATCACCCTCTTGCATCATCACTGCGCTATCCGTGTTGTTATTTAGTCTGCGGGTCTGTTCATCCATAGCATCAGATAATTCAGACTCAGAGACGCCAAGGGCGCGGGCAAGTTGGGAAAAGTTGGTTTTGGCGCTGAAATTGAAATTAAGCTGGCGGCTGGCATTCTTCAGAAAGCCTTCGGCGCTGCCACCGGAGATTTTTTCAATATCCAATAATTTATTGAATCCCGCCTCCAGCATGGACTCACCATCCATACCGTCATCATCAGCGCCCTCAGCCAGAATAAAAACGCGATCCGGGTGAACATCAATGATGCGTCCTGGCCTGCCACTCTCACTGCCGACAGGCATTTCCGTGAACTGGTACATTTTCGGCATCCCGAACGTGTCACTGTCCGGGTCGTTATTCCACTGAGAAACGTCCAGCTGCGCTTCCCATACTGGGATAAGACGCACAAGCGCCTTTTCCTGCAACGACCTTACCGTTGTGGTATTAACAGGAGCATGCCACTTACCACCATCTTTTAGTTGAATCAGCAGCGCGGAACAATTGCCTACGAGGTTTCGACGATCCGCGCCTTTAATTTGTTTCCACAACTTTTTAAATAATTTATTAACGCGCTTATCCCACGCGCTGTCCTTTTTCGCGCCGTCCTCTTTCTCCCCCCCCCCTCAAATATTTCGGGGTTGTCCTGCCAACAGTTATCAATGACACGACGGACAGCAGCACGCGCAACTGCATTTCGCTTATATGCGCGATAAAAATCATCAAACCCTAATACTTCGGGGTAACCGAACTCTCTGTACAGGGTTTTGCGCTTAGTGTTACTGGTTCCGTAAAAACGGAAGTCGAGGTTGTTTGCGCGTGCACATTCCATTGAACGCGCCTGACGCTGCGTTGCCGCCAGTTGTTCTTTGTTCATGGGTACTCCAGAAATTAGCGGGAACGGACCAGCATGCCCTGATGAGCAATCTTGTTATTTTTTGCGACGGCAAAGTAACGAAAGCCATCAGCGCCGTGAGATGTAAAGTCATGAAGCGGTTTATCTTTCCAGCAGCCTCGCTTGTCGTCCCACTCTTTGCGGTAACCTTCAAGGTGAGATATGCCAACAGCACACTTCTCTTCGTCGAAAATGCAAAATAGGAGCACTTCACGAACTGATTCAATACCAGTGTCGACGCTGGTTTTTGGCACTACGTTGAATTCAAGGGAATAGTTCTGACCGTCTATTTCGTAACCCTCGCGCGCCAGCTCCTTACGTGACTTCGCATCAGCAGCAAACTCGCGGTTCTCGATATCGTGCGGCCCCCAATGCTCGCCATACTCGTAGCCTCGGTCTTTTAGCACCTTTAGTGCCTCAGCCCCTCGCCAGAGTTTTCGTAGTAGTCGATGATGTGGAACTCTTCACCAACCTCGCGAACGAACCAGATAGCCGTGGAGTCACCTACGCCTATATCCCAGAATGTGTGTACCGGCAGGTGTGAGTTATCCGGGATATGTCCGATACGCTTGTTAGTATAGAGCCAGCGGAATTGCTTGGCGTAGTACCAAGCTTGCTGACGTTCGTTGACGACTACACCGTGCTTCGCCTCCATTTCAGCGAAATACTCAAGCAGGCGCACCGGCAGCGATTCCACCGGGTCGATTGCGTACTGTGGGTTCTTCCACCAGGGGAAGAAGAAAAACTTCCAGTCCAGCGGAGACTGTGCTTTGCCCTGCAGCAGCGCCTTCTCTGCCGTCTGGCAGTAATCGAAGAAATACCCCGCCCGCCCTTCCGCCGTGCTCTCAATAGTCGCAAAGCATCCGGTTGACACTGCCTCAAACGCACCAGTGACAATTTCACGGGCTTTGTCAGGATACTTGGCGCATATCTTCCCGAACTCGGAAACGTGCAGGTAACGCAGCGTACCGCCACGAAATGACGTACTGACGTAGAGTGATCCGCCCTTCTTAAAGACGAGCTCTCCGGAAGAATCATTGCTCGCCGGGTTGGCCGCCGTTATCTCTGCTGGCAGCTTGTCGTATGCGTACTTCACCTTTTCACGGAACAGGCGTTTTGCGTCATTCAGCGTGTGGGCAATAAGCGCGCACTTTGCCGACTCGAACAGCGCTGCATCGAGCTGGATGATGCACACCTCGGTCGTGAATCCGAGCTGACGAGCCTTAAGAATGATGTTGCGGGTGTGGATCCCCTCGAAGTATTCCCGCTGCTCAGGTGTCATCCTGAACCGCGTCGGCTTACCCTCTTTGTCGGTGATCCAGTAGAGATTGTTCAGCCGCCAGTTTTTATCGGACAGCAACTTAAGGTGCTCAGGTTTCATTACGCCCCCTGAGACAGTGAATCCATCAGGTCAGACAGTTGCTTAACAGAGTTGTCGCCTTCTGGCCCGTCGATATCGTAGGCCTGGCGTTCAAGTCCGACCAGGTTCTTCAGCGCGTCGCTCAGTGCTTTTAGCGACTTAACACGCTCCGGCATGCTGATAACCTTGCGGTAGATCTCATTGAGTTTGTCCTGGCCTTTATCGTCAGAGTCAAGCATCAACTCTCCGAGCTTCTCCAGTGCAGCTACGTCTGCGCCCTCAGCACCAAGCTCATCAAACAGGGCATTGGTTATCTGCCTGGCTCGCTTGATGTCGCCGCGATGTTCCATGCGAACATTGGCGATTATCTCGGCGGTAGCCTCGATGAGTACGCGTTCGTTAAAAGTAACTTCGCTGCGTACCTGTTTGCGTACCTCTGCTTTGCGTACCAGATCGTCAGCGCGTTCTTTCACCTTCGCATTCAGGTCACGCGACCAGTCGTCACGCTTGGCCCGCTTACGAATAGCGCCTTCGCTAATACCGTTTTGTGATGCTATTTCTCGAAGGGACATCACTCCGGCCCGGTATGCCGTCTCGATGGCCTCCCAGTCCGCTTTGCTCATATAATTAAATCCTACTGTATTCTCATGGTGCACAGGTGTCGTCTATGCTTTTAACTCGAACATTCAATTAAGAGAAATGCTCTATGGTTATTGGTTTGCAGGAATCAAAAAATTGCCCTGTATGCGGCTCTGATGCCACGTGGACAAATCACGATACGTGCTGGAAAATTCATTGCGGTGGTTTTTGCAATGATTTTTTAATCACGGCCATTACGATAAATTACTTGGAAGGCGATGCGCACAGGCGTCTTGATGCCATCGATCTCTTAAGAGAACCCACAACACTCAAGACGCCTTTAACAAACCAAATCCTTGCTGATTATGCTCGTACAAAACATCCCTTGCACATTTTCGAAAACCTCTATCCGGGCTACTAGTCACCACTAGCAACCTTCAAAGCTGGAGGGGCTTTAGATGGATTGATAATTCATTTCTTCGTTCGTTTGAGGAATCAACCCACTAGCCCCTCAGCAATTGCAACGCGATAATGCGATCCATTCCATCGACTAAAATCGGAACGTTCATAAATAACTACTTCATTACCCACAATAACCCTTAGCTCCGTGCTACCTACGCTTCTGAGATAGATTTCTCAGCATTCACGAATGGAAGTGATTGTGGAACATCCGTTTGACCTGCTGGCCAGCGGTAGCCTGTTACGCGGGAACGAGGAAAAGCTTTGATATTTACTTCATCTGCCTGGTTGCCCCCCAAAATCATTAAATCCCCGGCGGCATTTTTCCCGACAACAAAACCAACGTGGCCACCGCCAGACCGAGACAGAATAGCAATGCATCCATAGGCAGGTTCCTTCAGTTCATTACCCCAATCGAGATAAGAATTCGCAGACTCAAAACGCGTTGAGCGAATACCAACACGTTCCAGCATTGCTCCGGTGAAGGCGGCGCACCATGGTGTTTCGTCATCCTTAATGCCGCCGCGTTTGATATCTTTCCAGTACTGCACAATTTCTGCAGCATGTTGCTTCCCTTTCATTTCCCGGATGCCGAGATTTTTTCGTGCCTCAATTAGCCATTTAGGATCGGTCATTACCTGTCTCCTGTTATTTTTGAAATATTTCCTCGTGCCCGCCAGACAGCAATACAGATGGTGAGGTTGAGAAAGAACTCTGCGGGATCAACCTGCGTATATTTCCCGTAAAAAATTCGTAGGGCTATCCACGCAGCAGACAGAATCGCCAGGTAAGCAGTTAGTGAGATAAAAAAACGATAGCGGCCTGTTTTTTGAAAAAACATCAACCGCAGTGCCAGCATCAGACAGATAATTGCATTGGCATTGATGAGGACAGAGTGCAGGGTCATTATTTCATCCCCTTATCTGATTTCCATAAACGAGCTTGTGACATGATCCGCAACAGTGATGTAACGCTGATTACTGATGCAACCAGTGCACCAATGGCGGGAGAGACTTTTACTGTTACGGGAGGGTTCAGGTGACTCAGCATCGCATTCAGAATACCGGTAATGATGGCTGATGCTGTCTCAGCGC
The DNA here is from genome assembly GCF_002965345.1 of Escherichia sp. MOD1-EC5950. Lineage (NCBI taxonomy): Bacteria > Pseudomonadati > Pseudomonadota > Gammaproteobacteria > Enterobacterales > Enterobacteriaceae > Escherichia > Escherichia sp. MOD1-EC5950. The sequence goes on along the minus strand of NZ_PTSR01000004.1, from coordinate 206,441 downwards.
AATACACACCGCCAACAAACGAAATGAGTGCGAAAATAACCTGCTTCCAGAATCGATGCTGCCCGGACGACGACACATAGAGAGCTGCGCCTGCCAGCGCACAGATCATCACTGCAGGTGTTGCCTCAGGAAATAACGCAGCAAACGTCACCCCCGCCGAGCCAGCAGCAACGCCAGCGGTTAGAGGTTCAGACATGATTTTTCCTGATTCAGAAACGACAAAACCCCGCCGTGGCGAGGTTCTTAGATATTTGGCAACATACCAAATTAGCGTTAAATATGGCCTATTTTGTTCGGTTTTGCAAGCATTATACGCAAACGTCGTCTAAATGGTTCTGATAATGATGCAAAGTTGCAAGAAGTGCCACTTCATCAAGTGCTCTCACCGCCTCTTTCATTCCTACCCAGTGCGGGGAGTATGTTTCGCACCAGGTGGAACGAGAAACCGACAGCATTCCAGCTAGCGCAGATCCGGCCATCTCCTTAAAATCCTCGCGTTTATTTGCTGCTGCAACCGCCTGCACGGACAACCACACCAACGAAAGCAGGCGCTTGACTATTTTTCTCTGAGTTGACGCGGGGATGTTTCCTTTATAGCGACTCCAGACAGCCTCACAAATAGCTGTTTGGTGTTTGAACGCCAGGTTACCACCGTAGCAATAGCGCAACCACGCCTGCTGACTAACGTCGAGCGAGTTCACGGCGCGGCGCCACGATGAATCAGCGAATTCAAAATCATTCATCGGCGGCGCGGGGCGACGTCTGCTGAAACTTTCCAGAGCATAAACTGGCGTAACCAGAGCATCAACGGTTCGGTCCTCCAGTTGCACACGATGAATATGTTTGCGTGGGTATGCGTTTTTATCTGCCGGCGGGTGCTCACACAATGCTTCCAGTTGCCCCTTAGAACCACCAGACAAATCCCGCAATGCAGCGCGCAGTTTTGTGCGGGTATATTCCAATAAATACTCGTTACTCATCAGATAAACTCCTCATCGCGCCAGATAGCCAGTGTTCTGAAAACTCCCTCAGCGTGCATCAACAACAATGAGTCGTGCTCGTAATCCGTTTTTGTACGTCCGTCGATGGCATCGTGACACGCACTGCAGGCGATAGCACCCTGCATATCGTGAGGTTTGATGGCTGTGCCGCACGTTCCGGCGAGACGATAATGAGCCAGTACGCTGGTTTCAGGATTGTGATTGCACACACCGGGGATACGCACAGTACAAGCGCGACCACGTGCAGCTTTTCTCAGATCGATTTTTTTCATGATGTGTAATCCAGCAGCTGCGCGGCAGCATTTTCAGCGGCCTCCTGAGAGGCAAACGTGCGGAACAAAATATAATTCCACAGCACATCTAAAACGGCTGAATACAGTTGACCGAACTCAAGATCGTCCATCGCAGCAAACGAGATTGAACGAGGTACGCGCATCAAACTGCCATCTGGCATCTGATGAACGTCATAAAACCCAGCTTCCATAATCGCCCAGGCGCGAAACGCCTCGAACGACTTCACCGCACTGATATTCCCCGCGCGCTTTTCCGACTCATCGAGAAGATACTGATCAGCCAGCTCTGCCATGACATCACCGTGTCCACCGTAATACGCCAGTAACTTAACGTAGCCGTGAACCAGTTCGCGCTCCGCAGGAGAAATAGCCCCTCCGGACGGATGCCAGTAATCAAAGCCCAAGTTGAGAAGTGAGAAAAATTTACGATGAAACGCGGGATTACGCGCCTGTTTGAAATCTGCATACACAACAGCACCTGGTTTGACTCGTTCAGTCAACCAGCGTTGCGTGTCTGGTGTCGCGGGTATTAGCGAACCGCCGGATACCCTGATAAATGAATGCTGCGCCATGGTTAACTCCAGGTGGCGCGGCAGTGTTCAGAAAATGGTGCCGGGTGTTCAATCCAGCACCAGTATTATACCGTGTTTTACGCGTCAGGGGGTGTAATAGTATATCCAGCTATTTCTGCCAACTCGAGAAACGCCATCAGGCTGGCAATCCGTTCATCATCGGTCAGAACACGCACACCAACGATGTGTCCGTCCTTACGCTTGATAACAGCCCGGCATGTTTCCGGTAGTTCGCCTATAGATTCTTGAATATTCATGTCTTCCCCCTAACGCCATTACCTGTACATTTATACAGTATTTTATGGCATTTGTCATAACGCCAAATACAATGAGGGAATAATGAACAATTATATTCACGTCGTGAATTTTACTAAACGGTTTTATAGGGGATTAAACCGTTTATGGTCATTATTTATCATTCCTGTAAATTGAAATTAACCATTTTCTAATCGTCGACGCTGCAGGTGGGTCAGAGTATTTCACCACAAAAATACCGGATATGTATTGCACACCACGCGATAATGGCGCTGTCGGGTTTTCAGTAAAAAAACGATCAGCCAGTTCAATGGCTTCGCTTTTTAATCTGTGCTGTGGTCGTCCTCCGCCCTTCGTGCCAAGGTAGCGCGCCAGTTGTTTGAAACGGTAGGCGATGATCAACGATCGCATCATCATATTGAAAAAATCGCGGGCATCGTTGTCAGCGCCTTGCGCTATCAACAGTGCAAAAAAAAGATACGGAATTGTGTACACTTCAGAAGATATACGAACCCGTTCACAGGTTGGTGGAGCTAACTCAATAAGTAAGTCAGCCAGCGGATTCCCCTTTCCACCATGTTTGTAATAGCGATACAGCGGCCCGATATCAAGTTCACTCGCGTCGATTTCAGGATGACTGGTAACGGCTGTACGTATCTCTTCTGCCAGAGCGTCAAATATTGCCCCGGTCCGCTCAAGATAGAGCCTCCGGGTCGAGCCGCGATCATCCAGAGCTCGTAACATATCTAACCGGCTAACGAAAGTTTCAGGCCAGCCCTCATAGAAGGTTTTCATAATTACCTCGAATAATAAAACTGCATTATTTGCACAGTTTATTATTCGTTTTCACATCGTGAAGTCTATAAAAAAGAAGCCCCGCCGAAGCAGGTTAGTAAATCATTTGTGCCAAATTATAAGACCACACCGTAAGCTTTTATATGCGTTCTATGGTTATAGCTCATATTATATGCTTCAAAAATATCTATTCTTTTGTTCTAACGTCAACACCCACCCTTAAAAGATTAATTCTCTAAGAATGAGAGAATCTTGTGTGTATTAGATAAGATATGAGCTGACACATCTATGGCGTGAAGACAAATTTAATCTGACAGTCCACTTTGTTGCCAGAGCGGATATCGCAAGCGTTAAGTCAGATATTTGAAAACGCATCGTTATCCTGGTTGGGATACTTGCACTACTTTTAGGCGTACTGCTATCTTGCACAGTTATTCAAAGGTAATTTTTTCTTTATTAGTAGCCTACTTCCAGGGGCTTGTACAACTGACAAAACGAGGGAGATCCCCATGAGCAACAAAGATTTTTCACTTTTTATTTTGCAACCATTGATCGGTCTTACTTCCTCGACAAACACAATTTTTATGTTGCTGAAGCCAGAAAGCGTCTATTTTCGCAGTTTAGCGATTCTGATCTTGAAGCTGAAGCCAGGCAGAGAGAACAAGATTACTATGAGGCCGCCGGTAAGCGTTTTGACCCCGATTATGACGACGAAGGGGCTATCTGTGAACAGGCTCATGATGAAGGAATTTCACATTGGATTGCTCTCAGTGATATGAAAAATACGGTTTCCCTTGCTCTGACAGCAGGAATGTTTCATCAGTTCGACAAGGAACTTCGAGAGAAGTGTATCAGAGAATTCAGCCATTGGCTCGACGCTAAATCCATAACATCGATGATCTGGGACATTAGCTTCCCAAGGCTAATTGAAATTCTAGAATGGATTGGGATGGATATCACCAGCAAGGCTTATTACGAAAAAATCGATGCCTGTCGCCAAGTGGTTAATGTTTATAAGCACGGTGATGGCCATGCCCATCGGGTGCTTTCCGTCGCGCATCCTGAGTATTATCAGGATATCAATATTCCAAGAGGCTACAGATTTAGTCTACGTCATGAGCAACTTGAGGTTACAGAAACACAGTTTATAGAGTTTGCAGATGCGATTACAGCTTTCTGGAATGATATCCCAACATACTGTATGCGCTCAGCTATTCGGGAAGAACCTGAATGGATAAATGGCGAATATAAAAAACATGAGAAGAAAGTTAAAATGCTTCAGGACTAAAATTCTTGATAATAGCAAGTGTATCCTACATGTAGACATTTGCCTGCCGTGTCTTTTAGCTACCCTAGTTGCGAGAACAATTACGAACTTCCGCTCCTCGCTCACAGCGAACTTTCAACTCAGTTAGCTTGCCCGCTTCGTACCAAAAGCGGGCATTGCTAACATCTATCTCCATCAATCTGTGGGAACAGCTCGCCGTAATAGCACATTGAATCCTATGTCTAAAAGCAGATGATCTGGTTTGCCGGGAAATTTACAAAATGACGGCGTCTCTTGTTAGAGATTCTCCCTGCTTCACACTGCTGATTCTTCATAGATTTTAGTATAATTAGTGAAAAAAATTTTTTTGGTTGTTATCATATACATGAGGACTTCTTCAGAAGAACTGAGAAAAATTCGGGGTTCACTGAACACAATGACAATTAAGAAGATTAACTGTCTGGTAAGTGATTATTTTATTCATTAAAAAACAAATATCATGATAATTGACTTTATAAAAAGCAAGGAAGCCTTGCTAATATTGGCAATAACTGTTCTATCTTATATGTCTGCAATTTCATTTGAATATGGCTATGCATATCATTTTGATTATCCTATGGAGTTTATAACGTTAGATTCTAAATTTTTATTCGTGGGTATGTCATATTTATTTTTTAATATAATTTGTGTTATGTTGATGTTTTTTACTCCATGGCCTGAAAGTAAAGTAAAAGCAGTTAAAGTTACTGCAGTTACAGTTTTTATCATGATTGTTTTTATTGTTCAGTCTTATAGACATAAGACTGAATATGGTGGTTTTTTCGTTTTAAGTTTATCGATAGCAACAGTTACTTATATTATACACAAAATTGTTAAAAATCATAAACGTAATCCAAGTTATTTAATTTGGTCCGCAACCCTTCCCCTTATTGCCATAATGACATTTAGTTTCTTAATTGGTTTACAACAAGCGTCATTAAAAAAAGAATTTAGTTACTTTCATGATCAATCTAAAGACTACGTGATTATTAGGTTGTATGACGGTAACCTTGTCGCTAAAGAAGTGAATATAAAAGAGCGCAAGCTAGGGAGTGAGATATTATATATACCTAGCTATAACCCAGCCCCTATAACGTTAAATAAAATTAAAATAGAACAATAGATTCATATAGTGGCCTTATGAAAAATAGGTCACTATCGTTGATATTTCATATGAATTTTTAACGACCTTGGTAGTAAAATTATCGTAAATCCCCTACATAACAAGACCATTTACTATAGATCTGTTTTACTCTCAATAAAATCAACTTCCGCTCCTCGCTCACAGCGGACCTTCAGTTTTTTGTCCGCTTCGTGTCAGAAGCGGAAGTAGCTAACAACAGCCTATGTTGATTCAAGGGGAACAGGTCACTGGGTTAATCTAATTATGTCCCTTTAGAACTTTTTTTCTTAAGTGAATATATTTTCACTTTATTTTCTACTGCCTCAGTCATAAGGTTTATTTTTTGGCTTTTGACATCATGAGAAGGAAATATGAAGGGTGGCTCTTTATTTCTGAAGAATGGCTTGTAATATTAAAGACATCTTTTAGAATCGTAAAAGCTCCTGTAGCCAACGACACTGGATTTGGTGCACCAATAAAACCTATCAATGAAGGCACACTGTTAAGAAAAAGTTCTTTTTTACTCTTCCGCTTATAGGCTTGTATTTTTTGCTCAATATCTGTCAATCCTTCATCCCACACCCGCTCGACAAAATGTTGATTTATTAGTTGTCTCTTATATGAATCACTTTCTGCTTCTATATCATACGCAGCTTCACGTAGTACAGAGCGGAAAGAATTAAAACTCGGCTCGTAGTCAGTTCTAATTTTGTAGAGTTCACTTGGAGTCAGTCCCTCTAAGAATGGAACGTCTATAGAGAGTTTAACCCTCTGAACTTCATTCTTTTGATCAAGTTTACGAAGAATCTCTCCATGAAACGGGCAATATGCACCCAGGGATGCTCTACATGAATGCGCTTGGTTAAGGTCAGTAATAAGGTTTTTATAATGAAAGAGAACCGTACGGTTTTTTGCTCCCTGCACCCACCGTTCATAACTTTTTTTTCCGCTATGATTTCCCATGACAAGCTCCATAGATATGGAGCCATCATCATTATCAATGGCATTTTTTATATGTTGATACATATATCCATTTGTATATAAACTTTCACAGTCTTTAATTTCCAACATAATTTCATTCGATAAAACATTTTTGTTTAATAACCGAATTTTATTTGTGTTACCTAGACGTTCTATATTCTTTACGGATAGTCTATTTTCATAAAGACGGGCAATATTAGGAGGGAGATATCGATATATAAAATTAGCATCAGAGTTATCGTCTAAAATTCCATTGCCCCTCTCCGAATCTTTAATAGAAGATTCGCTTCGTACAAAAACGATAAACTCACCACGGATAAGATCAAAGTTTTCTTTAGCAAACCTGATAAATCTAGCAATTTCCTTCCTGAGATGTTCAACCTTCTCTTTTCTATCGCTTACAATAATTTTTTCAAATGCATTTTCTGTTAGACTCACTCTGTATCGTAGGCTCAATGAATACAGAACATCATCAAGAATGACTCTGTCCATTGAAAACAGTCCACTCTTATACCTTTCAATATTACGATTTCCCGCCATGTAAACATTTAGCCGAGACTCCTGTACAGAATTTGCTTGCTCGATAATCAGTGAATCTATTCTTTTATTATATTCATCTAACTCAATTAGCAATTCATTCAATCCAATATTTTCATATTCCTGATCTAAAAGTCGATCAACCCAGAAAAGGCTTTCTGTGAGGGCATAGAGGTTGTTGTACATATCAGTTCCTTTTTACCAGGCTTCAGTCAGAGTACACTATCATTTTACATTTAAATGCACTTCCAAGCATCATGCTGTTAGTGCCGGATTATAACACTTGGCACCCGTATGTTTGGATAACAAACTGCGTATAATCCTTGTGAGTTGTGATGTCTGTTTCTCGCTCACAGCGGGTCTTCAGTTGTTCGTCCACTCTGTGCCAGGAGCGGACATTGATTATTCCTCATTGTAAAAATCTTAATGCTAACTAGTGGGAACTATAAGTTGTCAATTGACATAATTGTGTATATTTTGCGATGAAACGGTTAAATTTCAGGTATTATTATATGGATATTAATGAATTTCCAGCGGGAGTAATCGAACATCTTGGCTGGTATGTCTACCGCCTGATTGACCCGAGAGATGGCAGTACGTTCTACGTAGGGAAAGGGAAAGGTAATCGTGTCTTTGCCCATATGCGTGGTGAGGTTGCTGCAGTGGATGATGATGAGTTACTGAGTAACAAACTCAAACAACTTCGAGAGATCAGATTAGCTGGTCTTGAAGTTATCCATGTTATACATCGGCACGGTATAGCTGAAGAAAAGACGGCTTACGAAGTTGAAGCAGCACTCATAGACGCCTATCCCGGCTTGACTAACATCATGAACGGTGCTGGTAGTAACGAGTTCGGTGCTGCACACATCAAAGAACTAATCGCTACGTACCAACCTGAAACAATTACGTTCCAACATAAAACCCTAATGATATCGGTTAACAGGAGCTCAAAGGATATTGACCTCTATGATGCTGTACGTTTTAGCTGGCGTGTCAGCCTTGAACGCGCTCGTAAGGCTGAGGTCATACTGGCGACAGTAAGAGGAATTGTGAGGGGCGTATATATCGCAGATGAGTGGCTCAAGTCTACCCGTGAGAATTTCCCAGAGATACTCTCATGGGACGCGGATGATGAATTTGAAGCTACTCAAAGTTCCCGATTTGGGTTCCGGGGTAGGGCTGCACCTCCTGAGATTACACAGCTTTATTTAGGTAAGAAGATCCCTGATGACCTCAGAAAGAAAGGTGCTATGTCTCCTGTGAGATATTCTCCCGGATTTTGATTTCGGAATGAGACTGGATTTTAGATCGTAGCCAATATACTGCAGTAATGCATATTTCGGGGATCGTGTTTGCCGCGGTCACGGTTACCATTATTAGTGTGCTGAACTGAAATGACTAAGCGAAATAAAACCCAAAAATTTAACTTGGACAAAGCTCGCAAAAAAGAGATTCGCGCAGCCTTAACCAGCGTGGGTATGACCCCTCAACATGATGGCTGGGCGGATTTGTTTATGTACGCTTATACAGATGGCAGCAATTTAAACGGTTTGCAATTGGCCAAAGCCTTATCAGTGCATCCAACGCTGATAAATGGTTTATCGCGCGGCATCAAGTTAAAACCAGAGAAAGCGCTCTCCAAAAAACGACCATCAAAACCTACGCTGGCCGATAAACGCCGCGAGGCCAAACAGAAGGTCAATATGGGCTGGGAAGCGCTGATTCGCACTATGCCTATGCAAAAGCCAGGCGCACGCAAAAACCCTGAAACAGAAGCCCTTTGGGAGAATGCCCGTCGCCGTGGCACGTCCCAGGCCAGCACGCCAGCATTTACGCCGACAATCATCCCGCGCAAGGTTTCCGCTCAAATCAACACCGAATTACCAGGCCTGCAATCAACGCAGATGGAAACACCGAAACGGTATGATTCTGTGAGCATGACATCAAAAGTTACGACAAAGCTGGATAATCGCGTCCTACAGGATTTTCTGGCAAAACACATTCCAGCCAGCCAGCGTCGTGATGTTGAGCTTTATATCCACAAACACCAGCATGAAGCCACCACGACCATTGAACTGGTGCAGCGGTACCTGGATGAGCAGGAAGAAAAGCAAATCATCCGAGAAGCCGAGAAGCTGGCCGACGTTGTTCCGGAACTGGTAGCCGATGATCGAATCATCATGTCGCAGGAAGTAGTGGTCGTCGTGGAGGAAGAGAAACCCGCGCCCGCACTTGGCCAACCTGTCAAACTCCACAGTACCCGAACCGCGCAGCGCATCGTTGAGCAGCGCGACGCGACGGCGCATATGCAGTTTGTTGAATGGGTATGGAATAATTTTGCTGGCCGTTGCGCGGTGACTGGCTGGCAGAACGGCGAACGATTGCAAGCGGCGCACATTGAGCCAGCTACCTCAGGCAATTTTAGCGCTGATAATGGCCTGTTGTTGACTCCAACGATACACGACTTACTAGACGCAGAGCTGATGGCCGTCAACCCTGAAACAATGACCGTACATTTTGCCCCAGGTATTGAGCTCGGCGCGATGTTTGAAGGCAAAGTGATTGAGCCTAAATTATGGCCGCTGAACATGGCCGCGTTGGTTAAACGCTGGAAAGAACGGAAATTCTGATTAAATATTTTAATCACCATCGTGCTGGCTGCCATCGCCTATATGGCGTTGCCTCATCACTCGAATCCGAATGCATAATCTTATCCGAGTGGGGAAAGTGCACCACCAAAACATCGAAACAGGAATGGAAAATGAACGGAATATCAAAAATCATCTTAGCACTGACCGCTGGATTTACGCTGTCCGGATGTGTAAGCCATACCCAAAAAAATTCACAACCAGATCCGGCTGCAATCGAGGCGGCAAAACTTGCGCAGTACACCGATTCACAGCTTTGCCAGGCAGAAGATAATATAGAGCCATTGCTCAACCTTAATCCATCATCTCATCCTGAATTTAATGAAAATTATCGCCGCGCCCAAGCTATTAAAAAGGTGATCGCCTCTCGTAATTTAAGCTGCTACCACCTGAAAATGGAGAAGGCAGAACAGGCCACACCAGCACGCCCGTTAAGCCCACGACAAAAACAAGCGAGGGCATCCGCTGTTTGCCAGGCTTACACCCAGCGTACCCGATTTGCGGATCCGACAGTCACATTTCAGATGTGCGGGAAAGGATTCCAGTCTACTTCGGCAAAATGTAAGGAAGATTTGGCGAGTTTTGAACGTGAGTCTCAGAAACTTAGAGGTGCGGCCAGAGCGGAATATGTTGAAATTAGCAGTGCCTTTCGGGCAGGCTGTACTTTAAAATAAAAAATTAAGTGATATTAATAACGCAATTAAATTTTAAAAAAGCCAATGCCTGCTCAGTGCCATATACAGCCATGGTTATTAACAACAGGGAATAATCCCACACCGAAATTAAATATCTTCCTTTTACAGTAGAAATAGTTCCTCCAGGACACTATCTATTGCCGGGCACAATCACTCGGGCTATAACGATATAAAATATGTTCATGATAGTGCAGGTTCGTATATTAAGTTCAGCAGCGAAAACATGCCTTACAGGTTTCCGGTTTTGGGAGCGTCGTTACAGGATCCTGTGCATACCGTTCCCATCCGTTGAATTAAAGGTTTCACAGCCTTTGCCGATATCACCTTTTACCTTGCCTGTGATGCGTTCAGTGCTCAGCGTTGTTTACTGTAGCTCTCGGAACTGATTACAGACCGCGTCTTAAAAACCAATCCTTACTCTAAAGGGAATTCATGAGATTAAAATACTCAGTACTCTTACTCGCCATTGCCCTTACAGGCTGTGATAACAAAAAAGATGTGATCGGTTGTTCTTCGGAAATAACCCAGTCAGCGCTTATGGATTTATTAAAAAAATCTGCTTATGAAGGACTATCTGAACAGGTCGATAAATACCCTGATGTCACTAATCAGACCAAACGAAGCACACTGGACAAGATCAAACTAGCCGTCTCTGAAATCTCCACAACATCAAGTGACACGGGCAGCACAATGAAAACTTGTGAAGGGACCGTGACGATGACTCTACCTGCGAACGAGTACGTCCAGCTTTCAGATGCTTACAGAAAGAATTTTAATCGTAATCTCGACAAGCAAATGGAAAACCTGTTTTTGGAGAACAACGCAAACGCCTTTTCAAAACGTATCACCTACACCGTGCAGGCGACCGACGATCAGAAAAACGTTTTTGTAAAAACCTCTACTGATAATCCGATATCAGTGGGCGCCGCTTTACTGACATCGCTTTCCATTATCACCCCGATCGTTGAGCAGCAGAAAATCCAGCAGGCTAAGGATGCCCAACAGAGCCAAATTGAAGCGGAACAACAGGTGCAACTCAGGGCACAGGAACAGGCCAGGTATGAGGCGGAGAAGCAAAAAGAGAGACAGGCACAACTTCAGCCGCAAAAATCTGAAAGCCTTGATCAGTCCCGAATGGCATTTGCGAATGCTGACTCTGATTTGAGTACCGTCTGGAGCAAGTTAACCCCGGCGAAGAAAAAAGAGTTGCTGCCTTCTCAGCGCCAGTGGATCAAAACGAAGGACGCAATGTGCGGTAAAGTTTCAATGCAGGGAACAGATGCTGAAGTCAAGAAAATGGTCGACTGCCAGACGCAAATGACCCTTTCAAGAATCGCGTTCCTCAGAAACCAATAACTGAAGTCTCCTTCAAGCTGGCGCCTGGTGTTAACCTGGTGCCAGCTTAGTCATCAAGTGCATATGTAACTGTTTTATATGGGCGGTACTTTGACAGAGGTATTCGGTCTCGTGCTGGTCGTGGTCAAATACCTTTTTAAGCGCAAATAGAGTATAACCGCGCCAAACATTCAACCTGTCAAAATGCTGAATCAGCAAAGGATACAGCCGACTTTTTCCCCATTAGCATCAATTTATCCAGTGTCATACTTCGCAGATTGTCGCTGTGGATCACCAGATACCCTGCCCGCTCAGCGATCTCTTTGAAAGCGTCAAAAGTCATCAGATGTTCGCCTTTGGCAACATGGCGCATCCTGGTCACTTTTCCATTTTTGATAGTGGTGATAAAAGAAAAATCCGGAATAGTTGGCTGATTTTCATCGAGCAGCAGGCAGTGGATGTATTCAATCGCCTCTAACATTTGCGCCTGTGACAGTTGTTCTATGTGAGAGACGGCGAAGCGTTGATGAATCATGGTATAAGCATCGGGATACATCATGCCTTTCTTGCCGACCAGCATATTAACGGCATCACGTAAGGGGGTGCGGTCATCGGTGGTTGTACTCCGCCTCTCTGGACGCTGGCTAAAATAACAATCTTCCAGCTTTTCGAAAACTTCCCAGGCCTGTTCTGTTTCCAGCATTTTGGCATGGCGAGCTGCGCCGCGTTCTGTCCAGAGAATGAGGGATCGGGTATGTTTAGCAACTGACTGACTATCTGTCAGTCTGTTTTTGAAGTCGCGTAATTCATTACCTTCCAGCTTAAAAAAATGCTTTCCTACGACAAATCTGGCGATGTTGCGCTTGAAGTTTTGCTGGATACCATTTACTTCCGTGCCATACAAACTGGCAAGCAATTCAGTAGTGATGACGGGAAGTTGGTTATGATGTAGCGGAGAAAGGGATTCCGCAGATATTTGGACTGTCATCGCAGTGGCCTCACTTAGTGTTTTTTTCATCACCACCAGCGACGCCAATCATCTGGTGGTGAACTGTGCAGGGTTGGCGTAACCGGCTAAGTGAACCCGGCGCTTCCGCAGAAGCCCCCACACAGCCCACCATAATGCGAATGTGGCCGTGCCTAACACATAAAAAAACCGCTAACGCGGCTATGCGTCACTTAGATATCCGGGACGCCAATCCCGGCAACCGATTTTGCGGCTGCGCGGAAACTATAGCCCCGGGCTTTTTCTAAGTCAATTCAATCAACTTCAAACAGCCTGTGTCCGCATTCTCTACATTCAGTGGGTACTCAACACTATGTAGCTCCCCTCTTGCAATAAACCCTGCGAACAATTCGTCGTCATAGATATTATCCATAAACACCTCAAATAGATATTAGGAAACAATTCTTAATATCTATTATTTGATATATTTCGGATACAGAAACGTCACCAATTGTTTTCTTTTACTCTCGTAACGACTGGTATGTTATGTTATTCATAGAGTTCTGGATGGTTAAAACAGTTAGACGAGTTCTACACTTAAGGAACATAGATGACATTTCGATATTATTTGAGCAACATCCTGTACGGATGCGTATTTCTCGCCATGACAGTTTTCAGGTGGCATCAGGCCATAGCTGAAGGTGATTTATGGATATGGGAGTATTTGGTTATGCTTGCTGTTATTAGCTGTTTCTTGTTCCCATATGCAAAGAAAGCTGTAGAAAATATCGTTCTCAAATATACAACATACGAATCATGGATAACAGGGGCGTGGACAGACACCTGTTTAAAAAGCGGGGTAATGGGTTTATACCACGGTATGCTTTTTATTTTTTCAATTCCCATTGGCCTTCTGTTTATTATTTATATTCAATTGTCAAAAAAGGCCACATGACGTGGCCCTGGTTACTACTGATAACGGTTAAATCCCTAAGAACTTATTCAGTTCCTCAATGCGTTTTTCATTAACCATCGCACTTAGCAATGCCATTATAAGCGCAAACGTCAGAATACCCATCGGCGTTGCCAGAAGCGCACTAAATGCCCACGCAGCAACAATACCTGCATCAGCACCAAGAAGAATTGCCTCCAACTTAACAAGCATTGGGCGATAGTTTTTAGTACGAATAGCTTTCGGAAATTCAACGTAAAGAACATTGTAAGCATCTACAGCATAACTTGCGACACCAAATGCCTTACCAAATTTAGACAAATTCTTCGCCATTGCATCCCGGTTAACCGATTCCAAAGCCCTGGCAACTGCCTCAAGGTCTTTGGCACCATACTTTTTACTCAGTCGGTTATTAAATTTATCCACCGCCGCCAGTGCATCCCTGCTGTTACGAATCTTCTTGCCTTTTGCAGCCTCCGCCAGTTCCTTTGCGATGTTCGCGTTATGCTGTCCAAATTTACCTGCAAGGTCTTTATAGAAATCAGACGTAAATTTTACGGCGTCCAGAATCTCAGCACGTTCCGCAAGACCGTCCTGATACGCTTTTGTCAGTTCAGGCGAAACAACAAACAAATCTTTACCCCGAACGGTATATGTGTCGCCACGACCTTTGCGGCGTTCAACATATTGAGGCACGTTTACGCCTACCTTGCCGTCGTTAAGAACATAACCGTAGGGGATATTACCAGCCCGAACAGCCTTGACTGTTTCAATCCATTTCTTTGCCTCTGCCTCAGCCTTTGGATTGCTGGGCGCACTATTGTTAGCACTCCCGCCAGGCGCTGGCCCCACACCGCCACTAAAACCTGCCGCAACGTTGCTACGTTCCGAAGCAAATGGGGTATTCGCACCCTGAGAACTTACAACATGGTAATTACCTGCAATGTTAGCCTGATAAGTACCGCCACCATCCGGCCTGATGTTCGATACATCACTGGGTTTAATCTGACTACCGCCAAAACTATTCCATTGTGACGCGATCTCCTCGGCTGTCGGCGCACGAGTACCTACAGGATTCCCTTTGCCGTCGAGTTTTATGCCTCCACCGCCTATACTGCCAGAATCATCACCACCAGAATGCACACCGTTATTCCATTGACCTCCAAATCCAGTCCATGCCATATCAACTTTCCTTTTAATAATTATTTCCCAGAGATATTAGATAATCACCTCTTCAAATACTGTATAAATATACAGTATTTGGATGGTAACCTAGGGTTATAATCACGTCAATGAAAATTACCGATATTCCAAATCACCATCTCACTCTTCTTTGATACGAATGCCAGCGGCAACACACGCCCGTTTCAGCTCATCCACCATCACGGATAATGGCGCGTCTGTATCACTAGTAATGTGGTTCCACAAATTTTTAACTCATTTTTCATCTTGCTGGTCATTTCTGTCGATTTGCGAAGTGCCTGATAATTAATTTCACTCATACAGCCTCCCTGCCCTCAAACGGGCGAATATTGGTTGGTTCTCCACACGGAATGGCCCAACCCAGCCAGGTAAATATTTTCAGATCACACATCGCGTCATACCGTTCGCCCGGATTCACATCCACCATGCTGCAGGCAATTTCATATTGTTCACCATTATCAGTCAGTGCGATCTGGTCATTAATAAACCGGGGCACAAATGCCAGAAAAAGTTCTTTCATGAAATCCTCCGCTCAAAATAAACAAACTTATTCACCGCACCGATCGGCATTTCGAGTTTTTCCGCGATATCCTGGCGATTAATACCCGACTGATGTAATTCCCTTGCCAGCTCGATATCCTCCTGGCAGTATTTTGCTGACTGGTGATAATTACCCCGCAGATACATACAGATTTTCAGCTCGCGCGCTTTTGTGCGTACCGCTGCACCGGTTCTGCCAATAAGCTGCCCTATACGTTCAACTGTCATGCTGCCCGCACATTGTTTGATGATTACGACTTCCGCACGAACCCACCGTTTGTATTTCATTGCTCCATCACCCCTCTCCAGTAGTTCAGACGCTCTCTGAAAAATTCCCGGTACGTATCCGGCGTCATTCCGATTTGCTCAATCACGCTTCCCCTCGGAATACGTTTCTCAAAGAGCTGGCGGATCAGCGCCGCCGCTCGCATGTCGTAGTGCTCTTTAAGCTGGTATTCCTGGGGCCATTTGGCGCGGTTGTGTGGTAAGCCGGGCGGCAGGTAATCTGATTGCCCGGCCATATCACGCCCCTTTCTTTGCTATCGGAGTGATGGAACTCAGCAGCAGGCGACAGCGACCAGGCGCGCCAATGCGCTGCCCGGTTATCTTGTCGTAAGTTTCATGCGGTGAGGCACACCAGGTTGTCGCTGTTTCGTGGAGTTTCACTTGCCGCTCGCCATTTCTGCGAATCGCGATCCCGGTGTGCGTTTTCCCCTTACGTTTCACTGCTGGCGCTGTGGCCACGGATGCCTGACAGGCAGGTTGAGCAGGGGTTGAAAAATTGCCTGCTTTGGGTCTTGGCACAAAAACCGCGCGAGTGCGCGCACGTGGCCCGACGTTCATATTCCACAAAATGACGTCGAGATAGTTTTTACCGTCGTCTATGTGTCCTTTGTCCGACGGGTACTCTAATTTGCCTGGAGTGGTGGTCATTGGTCTTTCCTCGGTTATTTCACGCTGGTCAGGCGTGGTTAAAAGGGGTCCGTATTAAAGTTTTTGTTTGAATACCGTTTTTCACGTTTTCTCGGTTGTTCTGCCTCCTTCTGGATGCGTAATTTTTCGCGTGCTACGTGTTGATCAACTGGCAGGAAATGCCCATTCCTGAATTCCTGATAAATAATTTCACCTGCCCCGCCAGAACGGTTTTTACCGATAATCACCTCGGCGATACCCTTTGCAGGTGAATCAGGTGTGTAAACTTCATCGCGGTACAAAAACAAAATGCTGTCAGCGTCCTGCTCAACACTGCCGGAATCGCGCAGGTCCGACATCACCGGGCGACGCTGGCCAGCAGGTCGAGAATCCACCTGGCGGGAAAGCTGGCTAAGAGCAAAAACAGGGGTATGCAGACGCATGGCCATAGTCTTCATGTTGCGGGAGATATGCCCCACAGCGAGATCGTGGCGCTCGGCCTTCGGTTTTTTGATCAAGCCCATGTAATCAACACCAATCAACTTCAGGTGCGGATAACGGCGTTTATGAGTCTCTGCAATGGCGCGGATCTGCTCAATCGTCAAATCAGTGGCATCAACAATCCAGATATCGCGATCCTGCATGGTCTCCAGCGCAGCGGTTAATCGCGACCAGTCCTCATCGTCCATTTCTTTTGGATTACGCAGACGCGATGAGGACATATTCCCAGCCCCGGCAACGGTACGTTCAACAATCTGCTGAGCGCCCATTTCCATGCTGAAAAACAGTGCGCCACCGCCATCTGCGGTAACGCCATCGATAATCTTCAGGGTAAATTCCGTTTTCCCCATGCCTGGACGACCGGCAACCACAACAAGGTCGGTCATGTTGATACCGCCCAGGGCGACATCCAGATCCTCGACTCCGGTTTTCAGCATCATTTCCTGCGCGTCGCCAGACATCCGTTTATCAACGGTGTCAATGTAGAGCGGTAACAGCTCTTTGATGTGTACCGGCTGGACTGTGCCGGTAGCGGCGCTCATATCCAGCACCTGAGCAACATGAGATTCAATAACCTCATCACGCTGACTCTGGTTTACAGCGTTACGGATACCATCCGCGCCAGATTGCAACAATGCCGCCATTTTGCGGCTCCGCCACGCCTGCACCATTTTCCCGGCATAGCCTTTCAGATTCGCTACCGTCGCCGGGATTCGGGATATCTGAGACAGGTCCGCAAGGCTGGAACCGCCCAGCGATTCACTGAGAAACAGCATGTCTATGAAGCCGTTCGCCAGCGCCTGCTTTTTGATTTCGCTAAAAGCGCGGCGGTGAAACACAATGCTGAAAGCTTCCTCCGGAGTGGTGGCAATCACATCAAACGCGTCAGGCGTCGCGCCACCGTTAATCAGACCAGCGAGAACGATCGCTTCCAGTTCTTCCGGATTCATAATGCCCCCTCCCTGGTTTTACGCAGCGTTTCCGGTTTCATCAGGTAATCAAACCCTGCCCGCCAGCCGTCGCGATCCTCACCACCGAAATAAAATTTAGGTGCGGTATCACGGAATTTTTCGAAATACCCCAGGAACGCCCCGAGAGTTTGCGACCGCATGTGTGCCAGTAGTTTCATGATCGCCCGGCGGCGGTCTGTGTCGATTTCAGCCTCAGGCAGTAAATCAGCGAAAATCTCGTTGTAGCCGTTAACGACCTCAGAGGGGTCTACAGCAGCCTCAGCGACAGCCCAGGCCTCAGCGTCAGCCAGGTAGCCATCAAAGCGTCCTACACGGCAAATATTTGCGATTTTGGGCACACTACCGCTACGACGGTGCCACGTTGCCAACACCCAGCGGATCACCAGTTCGATTTCCGCGACGGTATAACCGGTTCGCGTTTTTGTCGGAGTCAGCAGCGTAACGAACGGTTTAACGTCGCGACAACGCGTGTTGGTTTGCTCGTTGTAACTGGCCAGTGCTTTTTGAGCATCAGCGAGAATGGTCTCGTCGCCGTCTCCCCCCTGGGGGTTAGGGGGATCTATAATCTCTGTAGTATTCTCTGTTGTATTCTCTGTAAGAATGTTTGTTGGTTTTCCACGTACAGGCCTGGTGGTTTTCCCCTCACCTGTATGTGGTTTTTCCGCATCCTTGTATGCGGACGTAAGTAGCTGGCACAACACATCATTATCGATTTTGTAGTACAGCCTGGCAGGCAAGCCCTGTTTACGTTCTAGCAAGACGCCGAGACCACGTAGTTTTTTGCGGACGCCCTCCTGCTCGTATCGTGAAAGCCCTGTTTCCTCTTCCCACTCATCCTGGGTTTTATATACCCAGCCGTCGTCAGTTGTTCTGTTTGTCCAGTACGTCAACTGCGACAGAAACAATGCGGCAGTCACGCCCGTTTCAAGACGGATAAAACTTCTCTGGAAGGCTATGGGTCTATCAAGTAACGGGAGGATGTTCATATGCCCAAAGCCTCTGAGAGAACGCGGCAGCCAGCCTCATAGGCAGCGCCAGAGAGATTTTGCTCACGCAGTTTCGCTTTTTCTTCTTCGTACTTTTCCCACACAGAACGTGCAGCTACGACGCGGCCATCGAATATGGGGCGGATCTCTGCAACATGTGCCGGGCGCCCATTCAGGTGCCAGCCGTTACGCCAGGTAATACGGTCAATATGTCTTAACATCGGTCTTTCCTCGGTATAAGTTAAACGCTGGTCAGGCGCTCTGCATGGTGGTCTTGCGCAGTGCTTATCACTGCCCCTCGCGTCGCTACCAGCGCCGCTATTGCTTCGTCAATTTCCTGGATAGTTAACTCTGGCGCGAAGTGGAGATGTACAGCGTTAATCGCTTCCACCCCTTCTTTTGCCGCCAGCGTTGCCAGCAAAACAGGCTCGCCCGGCGACTCCAGACGAGCCCGCCGTTCTGCGGGTAGCACGGCTTTCATCACACTGGCCAGCACCTGAGTTTTTCGGCGCGCCGCCGTTGTCTCGCCACGTAACCAGCGAAAGATTTTCTGCCGGTTGTTGTTGATGGCTCTCCAGTCCACGTTGCCGTCCGTGTCCTCAAATTCATGTAGTCTCAACTCATCATTGCGTCCCTGGCTGAACCAGGCTCGGCAGATTTCAATCGTGACGAGTTCCTGCCCTGCCCTTGCCGCCCAGGTCAAAA
Source organism: Escherichia sp. MOD1-EC5950 (assembly GCF_002965345.1). Lineage (NCBI taxonomy): Bacteria > Pseudomonadati > Pseudomonadota > Gammaproteobacteria > Enterobacterales > Enterobacteriaceae > Escherichia > Escherichia sp. MOD1-EC5950. The sequence goes on along the minus strand of NZ_PTSR01000004.1, from coordinate 187,181 downwards.
TCTCTTTTTGTAATTCCTCTGGGTTTTCCATAGCGTCTCCTGTCGCTAAAAATTGATTACGCTTAATCAGATTTGGGGCTCACCAACAGTTAAGCTGCTTCCGTTTTAGGCAAGCTGTCATCTGGGTTTGGGTAAAGATCCGGTCTAAGATCATGAGGGGTCACGCGCCATTCAAGAGCTTCAGATGTGCGCAAAACCTCTTCACCGGGAACCCGTCCTTTGAACCAGAGGCTTACCGTTTGTGGTTTTTTCCCTAATCGCCGCCCTAACTCGGATTGACTCATTACGGAAAGAATTTTGTCTTGCAGTTGTTTATCCATATGGACTCCTTGTGTCCGCGTCATCATTACAAATAATAACTGTAATTACAAATTATATTTGCAATGCTCCCTACAATTAAACCTTGTATCCTTACGGTATGAACACAAAAACGAAAAACATGGCTTTTGCTAGCCGACTACAACGGATTCTAAAAGACTTAGGCTGGTCTCAATCTGAGCTAGCTCGCCATATTGGGGTTACGGCTCAATCAGTTCAGGCATGGTGTAATGGGGTAACTCCAAGAAAAGATAAATTAGACAAACTAGCAAAAGTGACCGGATACCCTGTTCATTTTTTCTTCATGAATGAAGGGGAATATTTGGATGAATCCACGCTACACCCGGGTAATTACAATCAAGAACTAACCCCGCAAGAACAGGCTCTACTGCAACTATTCAGAGGACTGCCTGAGAGCGAAAAAAATAAATTAATCAATGAGCTAAAAGAAAAAAGAGAGCACTTCGATCTACTGCTAAAAGAACTACTTGAAGCCAAAAACCAGACAAAATAGTTCAGTTCAAATTTCCAGGCCAGCCGCTGCTGGCATGCAACTTTCCCCCTAACACAAAAACACCTTTACACAGTGAATATTTTTTTGCCCCTCACTACAAATTATTTTTTAAAAACACATTGACAATTACAAATACAAATTGTAAAGTCACTTTCATCAACAACGCTTACCCAGCGGCAGTTGTTCAGAAACAAGTTCTGACAGCCGGAAAGACGGCACCAAATTTTGCGCGTCGGCGCCAACACGATGACAGAGGGAAAGACTTCACCGGCATATGGCACATGTGTCGAAGCGGTCTGGATGGAAGCGGAGCCTTAACGCGTTGTCTCCATAGCAGGTAGCCGGAATGTGCAAGCCACAGCCAGGTATGAGCGATTGATTCACCATCAAGGCGATACGGTGTGACCACCAGGGAAGAGTCCTGGCGACAACACGAGAGCGCACTTCATCGACTCAACTTTGAGCTTTGTCGTTAAATTTTGAAATGGCGGAGTGCGCTCCCGGTTGTGGTGAACAGGTGTTTGACGGGAACTCCCTGCCCGTTACCCGGTTCGATTCCGGGCGCTACACCGTAATTATTGGGACCCTCTGGTGAAAGCCAGAGCCTCTCGCAGAGAGGCGCAACGAGGAAAGACCGGGCATGACCAGCCCTGACAGCCGGAAAGACGGCACCCTTTAGATGGCAAAAGACCCGCACAAGGCGGGCCAGTTACCCCGAACGGCGACCAAACCATTCGGATATGGTGCAAGGGACCAACCTTACACCGAGGAAAGACCAACGACAGAGCCGCTGATCGGTTCTGAGTATACCCCACCAAGGAGTCGCTATGGAAGCGCGCACCATCCCAGTAACACTCTTTATTCATTATGCAACTTCAACTTTCAGCCACGAAAAGCTGCTTGTTGCGACTGTTGATATGTCAAAAAATTTTCCAGACAGGTACATCCTTCTGGAAAGCCGCGAAATTGAAATTACCGTCAACCAGCCTCAGCCAATCGACATCATCGGTTTACAGGTCGAGCAACTGAGTGAGCAAAAACAGAAAACAGCCGCCGACGCCCAACAGCGTATTGCTGCTATCGATGACAAAATCCAGCAGTTACTTTGCATCGAATACACGCCAGATACCGTTGAAATCCCCTACTAAAGACCACTGACCTGTAATGAGGAAAGACCAATGACCATTTTTAACGGCTTGTTAGAAGCGAAAAAAGGCGCGCTCAAAAACGGCGCGATCCCGGCGCTGGCCATCGCCATCGACGCCCCTAACAAAAAAGTTGCCGAGAACATCATCATCGGCAAATTGTGGGAAGCCTACCCTGACCACGGCGACAACTATTTCAAACCTAAAATCTGGGAAGATGCCCCGGGCCAACCGCGCCCAGGCGTCGGTGAGTTTGATGAGACGTTCGCCACAGAACACAGTTTTGATGGCGAAAAATGGGTAGTTAACACCCCCGCTGATTCAGATAGCGGTTCAGCAGATATCGCACAGGTTAGCGACCTGATGAAACTGCCTGCTCGTGAACGCTTCGCCGCCGTCCTGCTGTTCAGCCACGATGCCAACGAAGTCGACAGTGAATTGCTTGCGCAGACGCGTGAATACCTGGAGATGCTCGACAACAGTGATACTGACAGTCAGGATGAGGTTGACGCGTTTAACCGCATCGTTCTTGATGCCATGGTGGCGTGTAAGCCCATCGAGTACATGCATATTGCTGGATTGAATAATCTGGTACATGCAATTTTGGCAAGTTGCGATACCCAGGAACAAAACCCGACCAGTTGGACTATCTCCAAATTTATAAAAAAATGGGTAGAGAATCCCGGTAAACGCGATGAAATGCTGCCGGAGGTAATACCAGAAACAGCATCCGCACGTCCTTACAAACAGACGCACGCCACACTGGATCGTGAAATTGCCTGCGCCCTGTTACCTGTTGGCCCGGAAAAAATCACTCCCAGCGTCCTGAAAGCGGCAGACGAAATAATCAGCCAGGACCGGGAGGATTTTAAACGCTGGTCAATGGCCTTGCGCACAACGGATCAGATCCTTTCCTATGACCGGGCATCCGTATTCGGTGTCGTTCAGAGCGCCCCTGCAAAAGACACGTACCACTTCCCGCAATCCCTGCGCAGTCACATCGACAACTGGCTGCAAGCTAACGGGAAGCGTGATGCAAATGCTGTTGAAGAGAAACCAAAGGAAGCAGTACCGAAGGACGATGTAAAAGTCACCAACCACGGCGGCGGACGATTCTCAATTGATGGGATGATGTCAGAAACACCCTCAAATCATGGCGAAAAAAGCGAAGCTGCAAATGCTGGAGAACGTAGTTTGCAGCAGTTGCGTGAGCAGTTTGTCACGCCTCGCCATGTGTATGACGTACCTGAAAATAACGCCGTATCACAGAGGGAACCTGCAGCAATTACCCTGGCAGAAGAGACTCCTCCACAAGAAAAACTTAGCGAGCAGGTAAAGGATCTGGTGCAGAACGTTGACGCGCTGGTTGAGCGGATCCATACCGAAGAGCACAAGCGGCAGAATGCAATCTCAGCTATCGAAACGGAGTTAAAGGACTCCGGCGACACGGATAACCTGGCATTGTGGAAGAACGTATTCAAAACCGATGAGCGCTTCACCAAAGCTTTCTCTCAGAACGGCGGCGGCACATCCATCAACGGCACTTATATAGCGATGAAAGCGACTCGCGAATTTGGGCCGTTTGGTATTGGCTGGGGTGTAGAGGTGGTGGAAGAGCGTTTTGATAAAGGCGCACCGATAGTTCGCAAAAAACAGGTTGGTGAAAAAATAGAATGGGATCTGATTCAAGACGGTGTTGGCGGGTACCTATGTGAAATGCACCACACCATGAAAGTTAGAGTCTGGTACATGTTGAATGGGGTGCGCGGTGAATCCGAGGCTTACGGATGCACACCTTATATCTACGACACTAAATACGGACCTACAAGCGACGGCGAAGCGCCGAAGAAGTCCTGGACGGATGCTGTAAAGAAAGCGCTATCCCCTCTCGGTTTCAGCGCCGATATTTTCATGGGCCTGTACGACAATCCGGAATACCGCCAGAGGAATAAAGCTGAATTTGATATCAAGAATGCCAGCGAGAATGCGGAAGATGCTACCCGTCTTCGTAAGGAACTGGATGAGAAGCTTATCAACGTTGCCAATACGCTGGCCGCCGCGGTAACCACCAACGAAGTAAACAAGGTATTTGGCCTCATCGCCCGCGAAGTGGATGTACACAGGAAAGCAGCGGAAGCCAAAGGCGATAAAGAATATTCATCGTATCTGGGATCACGTCTGCGCCGTATCACCGACATTAAAACCGAACGCCTCACCGCCCTCACCGCCGCACAGGAACAAACAGCATGAGCACAGCTATCGCTATTGCAAAAGAATATGCCAGTCTGATTGACCTGTTAGAAACCTCCGACGAACTGACGCCAGAGATGATCGCCGACACGCTTGAAGGTATGGAAGGAGAACTGGGAGACAAACTGGACGCCATGATGGTCATCTGCCGCAATTTACAGGGCAATGCCAGTACCTGCGCTGAAGAAATGTCTCGCCTGGCCACCCGTAAGACGTCCTTTGAAGGCAAGGAAAAAGCAATTCGGAAGCATATGCTCGCCTGCCTGCAAGCTGCTGGCCTGGATAAACTGAAAACCGCAAAAAACACATTTACTGATGCACAGGGGGCTATCCGGGTAATTATTGATAACAAAGATAAGATCCCGGACGAGTATGAGGGTGTGTCACTTGTTGATGTAGAAACGGTTATTACACCAAACAAACGAGCCATTAAAGAAGTGATTGAATCTGCGGAGGCTGTTACAGCCGAAATACTGGCGCGTGGAGAAACACCGCCAGCAGAATTACTAAACCCGGTACCAGGCGCACATCTGGAACGCGGCGAACGGTCACTGAGGGTACGCTAATGCTTAAACTCACATTAAAGCGTGGTGACGCGGTTCACCTGGTACTTGCCGATGGTACCAATGGCATTATTGAAGCACGGAGTCGCTGCGAACTTGGGCTACACCTGCCAGAAAACATTAAGGTCACGCGGGAGAAATCGGCATTCACCCCACCAGAACTGATTACGCCTAATCAGAAATAAAAACTCACCACCGCTAGCATTGCGATTCACCAGACACCGGAGGATCACAATGCTGCGATGGCAACCGGGAGCAACTCTGCTCTCCGCATTTGATATCAAAATTGGCCGACTCTCGGCCAGCGTCAGGAAACAGACTTTGACCGAGTCTGATATTGCCCGTGCCTGCCATGTGGCAGATGACGCAATAAGCTACATAATGAGGAAAGACCATGAAAAGCGATCACGACATAATCACCAGAGAAGAAATGGTCGAGCTGACGGGAAGCCCACTTAAATCAAAGCAATGTGAGGCTCTTCGGCGGGCTGGAATTTTCTTCATGGAAAGGGCTGACGGACACCCAAAAACAACCTGGGGCCATTTCATGAACCCAATAAAATTTCGCAATTTACAGGAGGTGACGACGCGAAAAGATGATGAACCTGATTTTGGAGCAATATTTAATGGCCGGAAAGAGAAAGAACCCAGCAGATAACTGGATGCCGCCTCGTGTATACCAGGGCAAAGCGGCCTACGAATTCAGGAATAAAGATAACAAAGCGATACGCCTGTGCGCATTGGATGCGCCACGATCAGCCGTATGGCTGGCATATGAAAAAGCGGTCGGTGACGAAAAAGAAAGAAATACTTTTCAGGCGCTCGCGGAACAATTCATGACCTCCCCTGATTTTATGGATTTGGCAGTCGAAACCCGGAAAGACTACACAAAATACTCCGGAAAAGTTCTGCCTGTCTTCGGGAAGATCGACCCGGATAAAATCAAACCTGAACATATTCGGCGCTATATGGATCAACGCGGTTTATCAAGTCGAACCCAGGCAAACAGGGAAAAAAGCTTTATGTCCAGGGTATTCCGTTGGGGTTATGAACGAGGTTATGTTCAGAGGAATCCTTGTCAGGGAGTTAAGCAGTTTAAAGAGACAGCACGCGAACGTTATATTACGGATGAAGAATATCAGGCCGTTTATGAAGTGTCTCCTGACGTCGTTCGCGTGGCAATGGAGATTGCCTACTTATGCGTGGCCAGACAGAGTGATGTACTTTCATTGCAGAAAGACCAACTGTTCGATTCCGGGATCTACATTCGTCAGGGAAAAACCGGCGTTAAGCAAATCAAAGCCTGGTCGCCTCGTCTGCAGAAAGCGATAGCTCTGGCTCGTTCTCTGCCATTAAAAACGGGAATCAGTAGTCTGTTTGTGATTCATCAAACTACCGGTGGCAAGTACACCCGTGATGGTTTTAACTCTCGTTGGCGTGATGTCAAAGCTGCGGCACAGGAAAAATATCCTCATCTGCAAATAGACTTCACATTTCATGATCTGAAAGCAAAAGGTATCTCTGATCTGGAAGGCAGCCTGGAAGAGAAGCAAGCAATTTCCGGGCATAAGAACCCACGACAGACAGCAGCATATGACCGAAAAGTTAAAGTAGTGCCCGTAGTTGGTGGCCAGAGAAAATGAATGATGATGCGTCCAGAGAAAAATCATCTTCGGACGCATCTTCGGAAATGAGAAAGAAGATACAAAAAAACCACCCGAAGGTGGTTTCACGACACTGCTTATTGCTTTGATTTTATTCTTATCTTTCCCATGGTACCCGGAGCGGGACTTGAACCCGCACAGCGCGAACGCCGAGGGATTTTAAATCCCTTGTGTCTACCGATTCCACCATCCGGGCTCGGGAAAAAAGTGGAGGCGCGTTCCGGAGTCGAACCGGACTAGACGGATTTGCAATCCGCTACATAACCGCTTTGTTAACGCGCCAAATTCTTCAGGCTTTTCAGCCAGACACCCGCTTATGCCGATGTCTTTTAAACTGGAGCGGGAAACGAGACTCGAACTCGCGCCCCCGACCTTGGCAAGGTCGTGCTCTACCAACTGAGCTATTCCCGCATTCATCAAGCAATCAGCTAATCACTTGATTTTATTATCGTCTGGCAATCAGTACCGCCGTTCGATGCGTTGCATTCTACTTACCTGACGCGATGAGTCAACGATATTTTTCACCAGTTTTGATCGTTTGCTGAATTTTGCGTCGAAACGATCACTGATCAAGCAAATCTGCGCGCGCAGCGCTCAAATATTGCAACATTGACCACAAAGTCAGTACCGCTGCCACAAAGAAAAGTGCAATACCAGCGTATTCAACCCAAATGTTCGGGCGCCATAACAGCCAGGCCAACGCTACCATTTGAGCAGTAGTTTTAACTTTACCGATCCAGGATACGGCCACGCTGCTGCGTTTACCCAATTCAGCCATCCATTCGCGCAACGCGGAGATGATAATTTCACGGGCAATCATCGTTGCTGCCGGTAAAGTCACCCACCAGCTATGGTAATGTTCTGTTACCAGCACCATAGCGATGGCTACCAGCACTTTATCTGCTACTGGATCAAGGAAAGCACCAAACCGGGTACTCTGGTTCCAGCGACGCGCCAGAAAACCGTCGAACCAGTCAGTCACCGCTGCGACACAGAAAATGAGCGCAGCAGCAAACGGTGACCAGGTAACAGGCAGATAAAAAACCAATACAAAGAATGGGATAAGGATGACACGGAACAGTGTGAGCAACGTAGGGATATTAAATTGCATAATGACGGGTAACTATCTGTTGTCAGTAAGATTACCCCTATGTTGCTACAGAGACATCAATGTTTCAACGACCAGAAGATCTTTTCTGCCAGACCTTGCGAAATACCCGGCACTTTTGCAATTTCCTCGACGCTGGCGTTACGTAAACCTTGCAAACCGCCCATATATTTCAACAACATTTGCCGGCGTTTTGGCCCGACACCTTCGATGGTTTCCAGGGTGCTGGTATTTTTGACCTTTGCCCGTTTTTTGCGGTGACCACCAATCGCATGATTGTGTGATTCATCGCGAATATGCTGGATGACATGCAGCGCAGGTGAATCTGGCGGCAGGCTGAATCCCTCTCCTTCCGGCTCGAAGAACAGCGTTTCCAGACCAGCCTTACGATCGGCCCCTTTCGCTACCCCAAGTAACAGCGGATGGTTTTTATCCCATGAGACATCCAGCTCAGCGAAAACATTTTTCGCCTGCGCAAGCTGTCCTTTGCCGCCGTCGATAAGGATCACGTCCGGGATCTTACTGTCGTCGATAGCTTTTCCGTAACGCCGACGCAGCACCTGATTCATCGCCGCATAATCATCGCCCGGCGTAATACCAGTAATGTTATAGCGTCGATACTCCGCTCGCAGCGGGCCGTTAGCATCGAACACCACACACGAAGCGACTGTTTGTTCGCCCATGGTATGGCTGATATCAAAACACTCCATCCGCTTCACTTCCGGCAGTTTCAACACGCTGGCAAGCGCAGACAGACGCTGGTGAACAGTAGATTGCTGCGAAAGTTTGCTGGTTAACGCAGTCGCAGCATTGGTGCGCGCCAGCTTCAGGTAACGTGCCCGATCGCCACGTGGTTTGGTCTGAACGTTAATCTTTCTCCCCGCCAGTTCCGAAAGAGAATCGGCAAGCAGCGTTTTATCGCTAAGATTAAAGTCGAGCAGGATCTCACCCGGCAAAGTGCGCATCTGACTACCCTGTAAATAGAACTGGCCGACAAAAGTTTCCACCACTTCGCCCAATTCCGTACCGCCAGGTACTTTCGGGAAATAACTACGGCTACCGAGCACCTTGCCCTGACGAATAAACAGGACGTGGACACAAGCCATGCCTGCATCAAACGCCACGCCAATAACGTCAAGATCATCACCAGTATTGGAGACAAACTGTTTTTCGGTTACGCGCCGCACTGCCTGGATTTGGTCGCGAATACGTGCAGCCTCTTCAAATTCCAGATTCTGGCTGGCTGTTTCCATGCGGCTAATCAGTTGGGTAAGCACCTGATCGTCCTTGCCGGATAAAAACAGGCGCACATACTCTACCTGCTGGGCGTATTCTTCTTCACTCACCAGCCCTTCAACGCACGGCCCCAGACAACGCCCTATCTGATATTGCAGACACGGACGCGAGCGGTTGCGATAAACACTATTTTCACACTGGCGAATCGGGAAAATTTTTTGTAGCAGCGCCAGGGTTTCACGCACGGCATAACCGTTTGGGAACGGGCCGAAATATTCACCTTTGGCATGTTTCGCGCCGCGATGCATAGCCAGACGCGGATGGGTATCGCCACTCAGGAAGATAAAGGGATAAGATTTATCATCGCGTAACAGAACGTTGTAACGCGGTTGATAGAGTTTAATGTAGTTGTGCTCCAGCAATAACGCTTCTGTTTCGGTGTGGGTAACCGTGACATCGATTTGCTGGATCTGGGCGACCAACGCTTCGGTTTTGCGCGAAGCGAGGTTGCTACGGAAATAACTGGAAAGCCGTTTTTTCAGGTCTTTCGCTTTGCCGACATAAATAACCGTACCACCAGCATCATACATGCGATAAACGCCCGGCTGGCTGGTTACAGTTTTTAAAAACGCTTTTGCGTCAAACTGAACACTCACTGACTTGTTAATGTCTCCGCATTACACAGACCATGGCGAATTGCCAGGTGAGTCAACTCAACATCGCCATGTATGTTTAATTTACTAAACATACGGTAGCGATAGCTGTTCACCGTTTTCGGGCTGAGATTAAGCTGTTCTGAGATCTCATTGACCTTCTGGCCTTTGGTAATCATCAGCATAATCTGCAATTCACGTTCCGACAAACTGGCAAACGGGCTTTCTGTTTTTTCTGGTTCGATTTGGCTTAACGCCATTTGTTGAGCAATGTCAGAAGCAATATAACGCTGCCCTGAATAAACAGAACGAATCGCGCTCACGACTTCCTGCGGGGCTGCGCCTTTGCTGAGATAGCCCGCGGCACCGGCCTGCATCACTTTCGCTGGTAAAGGGTTTTCGGTATGAACCGTAAGCATGATGATTTTGACATCGGCTGTCGAGCGGGCGATTTTACGCGTCGCCTCAAGACCACCAATGCCAGGCATACTCATGTCCATTAGCACAACGTCAACGGTATTTGCCCGGCACCACTTAACGGCGTCTTCACCGCAGGATGCCTCACCGACAACTTTAATACCCTTTATATCTTCCAGAATGCGTCGTATCCCTGCGCGCACCAGTTCGTGGTCATCAACAAGTAGAACGTTGATCAAAGGAATATCTCCAGAAATAGGGATAACGCTACTGATAGTTAGTCATTAGTATATTAGCGGGTTTTATTGCAACTTTGAAACGTTAAAAATGGTGGGTATTCGATTTTTCTCTCGTTTTTGTAAATTCGATTGTCCACAGTTATGATCACGCCCGTCATCAAAGGTTTGCCGGTTCGTTTCACAGCACAACCAACGGCGAGATGTGACAAAAATTGACTTTATTCAGCACAAATGAAAAATCAGCGGTATGAATATGTAACATTAATTAACCCGAACAATACGTGCAAAAAACATTCATGATAAAAATATTTATTGGTCATTATATTGACTGAATTAATATAGTTGACGATACAGCGCACAAAAAACAACCACTAATATTTTTAGCAAAGCTTATGGTATACTCCGCCGCCTTAACATTTTTCACCGCAAATTTTTATTGCAACATGACGAGGAAAATAAATGAGTACGCCTGATTTTTCTACTGCCGAGAATAATCAAGATCTGGCAAATGAAGTCTCCTGCCTGAAAGCGATGCTGACGCTGATGCTGCAGGCGATGGGACAAGCTGACGCGGGCCGCGTGATGTTAAAGATGGAAAAACAGCTTGCGCTGATCGAAGACGAAACCCAGGCTGCAATATTTTCCAAAACGGTTAAGCAAATTAAACAAGCCTACCGTCAGTAATATAAAACCGGCTGAAAGCGCGCCTTTCAGCCGGTTTTGCATCTGGCACGCAGAATGTAATTGATGTCATATTAAGCCAGTTGCAGCAGCGTAGCAGGCAACCTGTGTCTTATTCGGTGCATTGATTTTTTTCTGCATGTTTTTCTGATGAAAATTGACCGTATTTTCAGAGATTGACAAGATCATCGCTATCTCTGCTGACGTTTTTCCTTCCGCGGTCCATTTCAGAATTTCTTTTTCCCGCTTGCTGAAATTCATCTCTGGCGTCATCACTATTTCATCATTTAAGCGTATCAACGCCATCAGACTTTCGCGCACCAATAACTGCATTTTTAATTGCAGTTCATCACTAAGGCCAGGTATTTCACGCGTACTACTACGGGAAAAGGACAAAAAACCCAGCGCCCGGTTTGGCAGCATTAAATACTGAGTGACACCACGGCGTATACCATGTGCACGCGCGGCTTCCCATAGCGGCTGCGCTTCGCTAAATAAGTCATCATTCCACAATAAATGCCCCTGACTGAAGTTTTCATGGTTAAGCACCGGATCAATGGCAAGAAAGTTTTTTGCCTGATAATAACTAATCCATGATTTCGGGTAATTGGTGTAGAAGGCCACTTTCGGTCGCGTGAATGGCACCGGGTGACGCACACATAATGAATAGAAATCGTACTCGAGTTGTTGAGCCTGCCGCTCTATTTCATGGTAGACCTCTTCCGCGGCCTCCATTCTCTGAAAACGTAACAGCATCGTGCGACGCCAACTGAAAAAATCCGTATCCTGCATAGTTAACCGCAACGCTCCTGAGAGTGAGTATCATTTATATTGATAACTCAAACTATCACATAAATAAGATTTATATATAATTTATATTATTCAGACAATGAATTACTTTTGCAAGACATAGCATTCTTTTATGTTATTAATAAGTTATGCTGATTTGTTAAGCAATTCACCAGATTGAGAGCGCGTTCTCGCCCCGTCTGGAAAGCCGACGGGGCTGATTTTTTCTTATTATTGCAACAGAAACTTCTCAAGGAACTGGCGGGTACGGGGCTGCTGCGGATCAGCAAATAACGCTTTTGCTGGCCCCTGCTCGACTATCCGCCCCTGGTCCATAAAGATCGCGCGGTCAGCAACGTCACGAGCAAAGCTCATTTCGTGCGTCACAATGACCATCGTGCGCTTTTCCTGTGCCAGTTGGCGGATGGTATTCAGGACTTCGCCCACCAGCTCCGGATCCAGCGCCGAGGTAGGTTCGTCAAACAGAATGACTTCCGGGCGCATCGCCAGCGCACGCGCAATCGCCACACGTTGCTGTTGACCGCCGGACAAACGACGCGGATAGCTGGTCTCTTTCCCCGTCAGCCCGACCTTCGCCAGCAGTTCGCGGGCGCGTGTCGTGGCCTCTTCTTTCGGTTCGCCTTTAACGATCACAGGCCCTTCAATAATGTTTTCCAGCACCGTACGATGCGGGAACAGATTAAAGTTCTGGAACACAAACCCGACGTGCTGGCGCAACTGGCGAATCAGCGATTTTTGCTGACTTAACGAACGTGCGGTATCAATAGTAATATCGCCAACGGTGATGGTCCCCGCCTCTGGCTGTTCCAGCAAATTTATGCTGCGTAGCAACGTGGTTTTGCCGGAACCACTCGGGCCGATAATTGCCACCACTTCGCCGGTGTTGACCTCCAGATCGATACCGTGCAGCACCGTCTGACCGTGGAATTTTTTCACCAGGTTTTTAACTTCAATGGCACTCATTTTGGCTCTCTCTCCTGGCGATTTAGTTGATTCTCAAAATGGTTCTGCAGCGTCGATAACACTGTCGCCATAATCCAGTAGATGAGCGAAGCCGCCAGATACATGGTGAACACTTCCAGAGTACGCGAGGTTATCAACTGCGCCTGACGAAACAGTTCCGGCACCTGAATCGTCGCGGCTAGTGAGGTATCTTTCACCAGGCTGATAAAGCTGTTCGACAGCGGCGGCAGTGCCACCCGCGCCGCCTGCGGCAAAATTGCGCGACGCATAGTTTGCCACGGCGTCATGCCAATACTGGCAGCCGCCTCCCACTGACCTTTATCAATAGACGAAATCGCTGCCCGCAGCGTTTCGGCAGCATAGGCGGCAGTGTTCAGTGACAGTCCAATCATCGCTGACGGAACCGGATCTAATTCAATGCCAAACTGCGGCAGACCGTAGTAGATCATAAACAGTTGTGCAATGAGCGGCGTACCGCGAAAAATGGAGATGTAAAAACGCGCCAGCCAGCGTACGGGCCATATGGGTGACAGGCGCATCAGCGCGAGAATAAACCCCAACAGCAAACCGAAAAACATACCGCCGATGCTGAGTTGCAGCGTATACCCAGCCCCTTTTAGCAGGAACGGCAAAGAATCAATAACCAGTTGTATACTTTCTTGCATGAGCGTTTCCGGAGCTAGACGTGAGGATGATAGGCGAACAGCGCAGGCGCGCCGCCAGTATGAATAAACAGAATCGGCCCTTCGTCTTTGAAGCGTTTCTGACTGATGCCATCAATCAGCCCCGCCATCGCTTTTCCGGTATACACAGGATCAAGCAGAATGCCTTCCAACCGCGCCAGCAGTTTCACCGCTTCCATGCCTTCGTCATTTGGCACGCCGTAGCCAGGGGCAAAGTAGTCATCCCAGAGTAAAATTTCTGCTGACGCGGTCAGTTCCAGCTCTTTCGCGATTGCCTGTTGCAGGCTAACCACTTTTGGCAACTGGTCAGCAACGGAACGTGACACGGTCACGCCAATCAGTTCGCTTTCTGGCATCAGTTGTTCCAGCCCTACTGCAAGCCCGGCATGCGTTCCGGCACTGCCCGACGCCACCACCACCGAAGAAATATTAACCGCCCCTTCACACTGTTGCGCGATTTCCAGCGCGCTCTCCACATAGCCCAACGCGCCTAAAGCATTGGAACCGCCAACCGGAATGACGTATGGGCGAAAGCCTTGTGCTTCGACGCGAGTCGCCAGCTCTTCCAGTTGGGCATTGGGATCGGTCAGCGCGTCGCACATTTCAATCTGGGTATTGAAGAGATCTAACAACAAGCGGTTGCCGTTGGTTAAATAGTTTTCTGCAGTAGTGCCAATGGGATTTTCCAGCAGCGCCACGCAATGCAGACCAAGTTTTGCGGCCACTGCGGCAGTCTGGCGCACATGGTTAGACTGAATCGCTCCGGCTGTAATCAGTGTGTCAGCACCTTCGCGCAAGGCGTCTGCTGCGAGAAATTCCAGTTTGCGTAACTTATTTCCGCCCATTGCCAACGGGGTGACGTCATCCCGTTTGATGAAAATGTCCCGACCGAGATAATCAGAAAAACGTGGCAGATATTCGAGCGGTGTCGGTGCGCCGATAAACTCCAGTCGAGGGAAACGGGTTAAATTATGCAGTGGCATAAAAGCCTCCGATGTCTGTTGTTGTGATATTGTTATTATGCACGCTGAAAACGCTTAAATAAAAAAGGCGCCGATTAAAGCGCCCTTTTTTGTCATTATGCTGATTACCTGGTCACATCAGCACCAAACCATTTTTCCGAAAGGGCTTGCAAGGTTCCATCTTTTTGCATTTCTGCGATGGCATCGTTGACTGCTTTCAGCAAGTCTTCGTTACCTTTACGCAGCGCGACACCTGACTCCTGGCGGGAAAAGGCTTCGCCGGTTACTGCCAGCGTATCATTGGTTTTCTTCACCAAATCCAGCGCCGCCAGACGGTCAACCAGGATGGCATCAATACGACCTACGCGCAGATCCTGATATTTGGTCGGGTCATCATCATAGGTGCGCACATCAACACCCTGAACATTCTGACGCAGCCACTCTTCATAGTTGGTGCCTAAACCAACGCCAACTTTTTTACCTTTCAGGTCGTCTGCGGTTTTTATTGTGCCTTCATTACCTTTTTTCACCAGCGCCTGAATACCGGAAATGGTGTAAGGGGTAGAGAAATCGTATTTTTTCTTACGTTCATCTGAGATGGTAACCTGATTAATCACCACATCGATGCGCTTAGAATCCAGGGACGCCAGCATACCATCCCACTTGGTCGGTTTTAATGCGGCTTCAACGCCCAGATGTTTTGCCAGTTGTTGAGCAAACTCCACTTCAAAACCGGTCAATTTACCGTCATCGCCCTGAAAGCTAAACGGCGGGTAAGTCCCTTCCAGTCCCACCAGCAACGTGCCACGCTCTTTTACTTTATTGAGCAGGCCTTCGTTGGCAAAACTTTTCACGCTCATACCCGCAACCAGCGCCACGGCCATAACACCCATCAACGCCTGACGCCCCAGATGTACTAATTTCATATTCACCCCGAATGTTGTTATGTTGGTTTGCAGTGTAGAGCCATTGTTCGTAGACACAAAAACAACTCTGCTACATCTTATTCTTATTTAATATATATCAGAAGCTGACAGACTGGGGGATTTCTGCGCAAGGTCGCCGCGGGTTTGCATCTGGTAACACTGGTACTTACGTAATGCGATGCGATAATTATTGGTGCTGGTGGTGGGCAGCCAGGGTGCGAGGTTTTCATCAAGAAAACCATCCTGCAACAGGTCAGAGGAAATATCGTGTTCGCTTAAATAATTACCCAAACGACGTAGACGAACCACATATTCGCGCACTGTACCGGGGCTCATTTCAGTATGGTCAAAAAGAAACTGCTTAAAGCCGATAATATCAAAAAAATCACTCTGGGTTTTGCAGTGTAAATCACCGCAGAAACGGCATAACGCTGCCCATGATTTTTGTTCCTCATACCAGCCATTTTCATCAAGCAGCGTATCAAGACGGGAAATCTCGATTTTATTGACTATTTTGCCATCGTGAACCAGGGTAATGCGATCGAGTAATTTACGGCAATATGCGCAATGAGTCTGGCTGTGTTTAAAATCTTTAAGATAGCGGCTTAATGGTCGCCTTTTCTGGTGCTGCATCATTATTAAGAACTCCTGGTATTCAAAATTAATGTGCGGCATTTACCTGAGTTATAACTTACCCAGTTTGGTGCGTAACCGTTTAATAGCCTGGCTGTGTAACTGACTAACCCGCGATTCACCGACCTCAAGCACCGCGCCAATCTCTTTGAGATTAAGCTCTTCCTGGTAATAGAGCGTTAATACCAACTGTTCACGCTCCGGCAACATTTCGATGGCTTCCATTACCCGCTGGCGCAAATTACTGTCCAGTAACTGCTGTAACGGGTTATCCCGCTGATGATCGTCAGTAACCAGTTCGATGCTATCACCGTGCTCTTCGCGCCACTCATCATAAGAGAAAAGTTGGCTGTTATTAGTATCAAGCAACATTTGCCGGTAATCAGCGATTTCAATCCCTAAACGTTCTGCCACTTCCGTTTCTGTGGCGTTGCGGCCAAGTTCCTGCTCCAGTTGCCCTATTGCCTGCGCCACTTCACGTGCATTGCGTCGCACGCTGCGCGGCACCCAGTCACGGCTGCGAAGTTCATCCAGCATAGCACCACGGATACGCTGCACTGCGTAAGTTGTAAATGCCGTTCCTTGCAGGGCATCATAACGTTCAACAGCATTAAGTAATCCAATGCCGCCTGCCTGTAGCAGATCGTCAAGTTCTACACTCGCGGGCAGTCGAACCTGCAGGCGCAATGCTTCGTGACGCACCAGCGGGATATAACGCTGCCACAGCGAATGTTTATCCATTACACCTTCAGCGGTATAGAGTGATTTCACGATAAACAGCCCTGCGTTATATAAATAATCGGCATAATTATCCGTTTCTGCAGGTTTTTTAATCGGACGATTAATGGGTGAAATAAGGGGTTATTTGGGGTAATCGGTAAATAGTGAGCAGAATAACCCCGCTGGAGCGGGGTTAAGATAGCTGACAAAGTCCGCCTCATCTTGCCGGATGCGGCGTAAACGCCTTATCCGACCTACGCGAATATGCAAATTTAATTAATTGCGATTCACCTTGTAGGCATGATAAGCGTAGCGCATCAGGCAATTTGGCGTTTGTTGTCATTATATTACGACGATTAGCCCTGCAGCAGAGACAGAACTTGCTGCGGCACCTGGTTAGCTTTAGACAGCACAGAGTTACCCGCCTGCTGGATGATCTGCGCTTTCGACATGTTAGACACTTCGGTCGCATAGTCGGCGTCCTGAATACGGGACTGCGCTTCAGACAGGTTGGTGGTGGTGTTGTTCAGGTTGGTTACCGCAGAGTCCAGACGGTTTTGAACGGCACCGAGGGAGGAGCGGAAAGTATCAACCTGTGCAATGGCTTTGTCTAAAAGTGCCAGTGGATCAGCAGAAGAAGCCCCTGAGAACTGCGCAGTCGGAGTTGCTGTAGATAATTCAACAACAACTTTGTTCGCTGTGGCTGTTGCCGTAGTGTCATCATTAAGCGCCGCTGGAGCCGTTGTAGCGTAGTTTTTACCCTGGAATGTTACATATCCCGCTGCCGCGCCGTCAGAGTCAGCGGCAACTTTAATCAGCTGATCTTTCTGAGTAGCTGCGGTCGTTAGTCCATTATCGGTGTCTTTGTATTCGACATCGGCTTTATTCAACGTCACTTCACCACTTGCATGGTCAATGGACGCGGAGTAGAAATCACTACCGGATTGAACGACGAACTGTGCGGTGGCAGCCCCTTTCGCATCCAGGGTGTTGTGTAACGTCAGGCTGGAAACATCGACAGTTTTACCTGTCGCAGTAGTCAGATCTTTCGCAACAGCAGTGAAATCAACACCAACAGGTTTTGTCCCAGCGGCTCCTGTAATTTGAGTAATTGAATCACCAACGTTAAGTGATTGAGCAGAAACGGAGAAACCATTCAACCCTAATGTAGAAGAGTCAATTTTCTGTAAATCAATGCTAATAGTCTGGCCATCATTCGCGCCAACCTGAATCTTCATCGAACCGTCTTTTGCCAGTACATTCACGCCGTTGAACTGGGTCTGACCGGAAACACGGTCAATCTCATCCAGACGGGATTTGATTTCGTCCTGAATAGATGACAGGTCAGAATCAGAGTTAGTACCGGTCGTCGCCTGAACGGTCAACTCACGCACACGTTGCAAGTTGTTGTTGATTTCAGACAACGCACCTTCTGTGGTCTGCGCCAGAGAAATACCGTCGTTGGCGTTACGCGCAGCCTGAGTCAGGCCTTTAATGTTAGAGGTGAAACGGTTAGCAATCGCCTGACCGGCAGCGTCATCTTTCGCACTGTTAATACGCAGGCCAGAAGAGAGGCGTTCGATAGAAGTCGACAGCGCAGACTGGTTTTTGTTGATGTTGTTTTGAGTGATCAGCGAGAGGCTGTTGGTATTAATGACTTGTGCCATAATTCATTTTCCTGTTTTCAAGTCTACGGTTTAAGTATTGGGCTTCCACCCTTCGGCTTCGTCGCCGTCAACCCTGTTATCGTCTGGTCACTCACAACCTTTAGAATTTTTTTCTAGCGGTCGAAATACTCCCCTTCCTCGTTGCTGTTCGTGTCATTAAGCCCAAAAATAAATCGTAAACTTTGCCCCACTTACGCCGATAACCCCGGTATTCGTTCTACATGTCGCATGATTAAGGAATCTATATGGCGAGTATTTCAACGCTTGGGGTTGGGTCGGGGCTGGACTTAAGCAGCATCCTCGACAGTCTGGAGGCGGCAGAAAAATCTACCCTGACGCCGATATCGAAACAGCAAAGTTCTTACACCGCGAAACTGAGCGCTTACGGGACGCTGAAAAGCGCGCTGGAGAGTTTCCAGACGGCCAATACAGCACTGAATAAAGCCGATTTATTTACCGCCACCTCAACCACCAGCAGTTCATCAGCTTTCAGCGCCACGACCACGGGCAGCGCAATTGCCGGGAAATACACCATTAGCGTCAGCCAACTGGCGCAGGCGCAGACGCTGACCACCCAAAATAGTCAAAAAGACAGTAAAGCCGCCATCGCCACCAGCGATAGCGTACTGACCATCCAGCAAGGCGGCGGTAAAGAGCCGGTCACGATTGATATCCGTGCGGCTGATTCGTCGCTCTCCGGCATTCGCGATGCCATTAACAACGCCAAAGCTGGTGTCAGCGCCAGTATCATCAATGTGGGTAACGGCGAGTATCGTTTGTCCATCACCGCCAATGATACCGGTAGCGACAACGCCATGAAGCTCAGCGTCAGCGGTGACAGCACCCTGCAAAGTTTTATGGGTTACAACGGAACTTCGGGTGATAGCAGCAATGGCATGGTTGAAAGCGTCACCGCGCAGAACGCCAAACTGACGGTCAATAACGTTGAGATTGAAAACAGCAGCAATACTATCAGTGACGCGCTGGAAGATATCACCCTCAACCTGAATGACGTCACCACCGGTAATCAGACACTGACCATCAGTAAAGATACATCCAAAGCTGAAAATGCGGTTAAAGCGTGGGTGGATGCCTATAACGCATTACAGGATACCTTCAGCAACTTAACGAAATACACAGCCGTCGATGCCGGTGCTGAAAACCAGGATTCCAGCAATGGTGCATTACTCGGTGACTCCACACTGCGTACCATCCAGACTCAGCTTAAAACCTTGCTCGCCAATACCCACAGCAGTTCAAACTATAAAACGCTGGCACAAATTGGCATTACCAGCGATGCCAGTACCGGAAAGCTGGAAATAGCGACCGACAAACTGCAAACAGCGCTGAAAAAAGATGCTGCTGGCGTCGGTGAAATGTTTATTGGTGACGGTAAAAGTACAGGCGTAACCACCAGCATTAGCAGCAACCTGACCAGTTGGCTCTCCTCCACCGGGATAATCCAGGCCGCAAAAGATGGCGTCAGCAAAACGCTGAACAATTTGACCGATCAATACAATGCCGCCAGCGAACGCATCGATACATTAATGGCGCGCTATAAAGCCCAGTTCACCCAATTAGATGTGTTAATGAACTCGCTGAACTCCACCAGCAGCTATCTGACACAACAGTTCGACACCTCAAATAGCAGTTCGAAATAATCTCAGGAGAGACAATGTACAGCGCAAAAGGCACCCAGGCCTACGCACAAATTGGCGTCGAAAGCGCCGTAATGAGTGCCAGCCAACAGCAACTGGTCACCATGCTATTTGACGGCGTGTTAAGTGCGCTGGTAAGAGCGCGCTTGTTTATGCAGGACAACAATCAGGAAGGCAAAGGCGTCTCTTTGTCAAAAGCGATCAACATTATTGAGAACGGGCTGAGACTCAGTCTTGACGAAGAAAGTCAGGACGAATTAACCCAGAATTTGATTGCACTCTATAGCTATATGATCAGGCGTTTGCTGCAAGCTAATTTACGCAACGATGTCTCCGCAGTCGCAGAAGTGGAAACTTTAATGCGCAATCTTGCCGATGCCTGGAAAGAGTCTCTACTCTCCCCTTCATTGATTCAGGACCCTGTCTGATGAACCATGCACCGCACTTGTATTTTGCCTGGCAACAACTCGTCGAAAAAAGCCAGCTCATGTTACGCCTGGCGACAGAAGGACGGTGGGATGAACTCATCGCCAGCGAAATGGAATATGTCAATGCGGTGCAAAAAATTGCACACTTAACGGAAGAAATGGAACCCTCTGCCATGATCCAGGAGCAACTCAGACCTATGCTGCGCCTCGTTCTGGAAAACGAAAACAAAGTAAAACAGTTATTGCAGATTCGGATGGATGAACTGGCGAAACTGGTCGGTCAGTCATCAATGCAAAAATCGGTGTTAAGCACCTACGGCGATCAGGGTGGCTACGTGCTGGCGCCGCAGGAAAATCTCTTTTGAAGCTTAAAGAGCTGATTGCTCGCGAATAATCCGATTACGGCTACGCTTCTAATGTTCCCCTTGAGCGGAGTCGAAGAATGCGTAACCCCACGCTGTTGCAATGTTTTCATTGGTATTACCCGGAAGGCGGCAAGCTCTGGCCTGAACTGGCCGAGCGCGCCGACGGTTTAAATGATATTGGTATCAATATGATCTGGCTGCCGCCCGCCTATAAAGGCGCATCGGGCGGGTATTCTGTTGGCTACGACTCCTATGATTTATTTGATTTAGGCGAGTTTGATCAGAAAGGCAGCATCCCCACCAAATATGGCGATAAAGCACAGTTGCTGGCGGCCATTGACGCACTCAAACGCAATGACATTGCCGTACTGCTGGACGTGGTCGTCAACCACAAAATGGGGGCTGACGAAAAAGAAGCCATTCGCGTACAGCGCGTCAATGCAGATGATCGCACGCAAATTGATGATGAAATCATTGAGTGCGAAGGCTGGACCCGTTACACCTTCCCGGCTCGTGCCGGTCAATACTCGCAGTTCATCTGGGACTTCAAATGTTTTAGCGGCATCGACCATATCGAAAATCCAAACGAAGATGGCATTTTTAAAATCGTCAACGACTACACCGGCGAAGGCTGGAATGACCAGGTTGATGATGAGTTAGGTAATTTCGACTATCTGATGGGCGAAAATATCGATTTTCGCAACCATGCCGTCACGGAAGAGCTTAAATACTGGGCACGCTGGGTGATGGAGCAAACGCAGTGCGACGGTTTTCGTCTCGACGCAGTAAAACATATTCCAGCCTGGTTTTATAAAGAGTGGATCGAACACGTGCAGGAAGTCGCGCCAAAACCGCTATTTATTGTGGCGGAATACTGGTCGCGTGAAGTAGATAAGCTGCAAACATATATTGCCCAGGTAGAAGGCAAAACCATGCTATTTGATGCGCCGCTGCAAATGAAATTCCATGAAGCATCCCGAATGGGGCGCAACTACGATATGACGCAGATATTCACCGATACGCTGGTGGAAGCCGATCCTTTCCATGCCGTTACACTGGTCGCCAACCACGATACCCAACCGTTGCAAGCCCTTGAAGCTCCGGTAGAACCGTGGTTTAAACCGCTGGCGTATGCCCTTATTTTGCTGCGGGAAAATGGCGTCCCTTCAGTGTTCTACCCTGATCTGTACGGTGCTCATTACGAAGATGTCGGCGGTGACGGGCAAACCTATCCGATAGATATGCCAATAATCGAACAGCTCGATGAGTTAATCCTCGCCCGCCAGCGCTTCGCCCACGGTGTACAGACGTTATTTTTCGATCATCCGAACTGTATTGCCTTTAGTCGCAGCGGCACCGACGAATATCCAGGCTGCGTGGTGGTGATGTCAAACGGTGACGATGGCGAAAAAACCATTCATCTGGGAGAGAATTACGGCAATAAAACCTGGCGTGATTTTCTGGGCAATCGGCAAGAGAGCGTGGTGACCGATGAAAATGGCGAAGCGACCTTTTTTTGCAACGGCGGTAGCGTCAGTGTGTGGGTTATCGAAGAGGTGATTTAAACACATCCCCGGCGGCAAACCGGGGATATTTCATTACGGTAGTGGCGTCGGCAACGGCGCTTTTTCCAGCACAGCAGCACATTCAGCCGTTGGTCGATCCACGCGTTCCATCGTCATGCCATCGTATTCAATAGTGTTACCGTCACGCTCAATCTCGTACAGTTCACGTTTGACAGTAACGTTAGTGAGATCATCAGATATCAGCGTCAACTTACCCGGTAAAGCAATCACCCGCTGCCACTGACGGCAATCCAGCGTATCACCCTCTTTAGTGACAATCAGGCTACCTATCGCTTCCGGGCTGACCAGAGCACGTTGCGGCCCTTTAGTCTGCCAGTAGCCCGCCAGCCAGTCTGGCGCGGGCGTTTTCACAACATTGTTATAATTTTCAACTTCGGCACAGCCAGCCAGCAGCATAAGTGCGCCTGCAATTGCGAGTTTTTTCATCATTCATCCTGCATGAGAAGAAAAGAAGATTGTGGCATTAATGCCTTGATGCTGCCAGCCTTTCCAGGCCCAAAGAGAAATTTGATCTAACCATTATTTTTGTGAATTATTACCACGAAAAAGAATTTGTCTGGTGTATTATTCGCGGCTCTTGTTTCAAACCTTCTGAGTTCAGAGGCTATATACATGTCATGGCAGCAATTCAAACAAGCCTGGTTGATTAAATTCTGGGCCCCCATCCCTGCGGTCATCGCGGCGGGTATTCTCTCCACTTATTATTTTGGCATCACCGGCACCTTTTGGGCTGTTACCGGCGAATTTACCCGTTGGGGTGGTCAGCTCCTGCAACTGTTTGGCGTCCATGCCGAAGAGTGGGGCTATTTTAAAATTATCCATCTGGAAGGATCGCCATTAACCCGCATTGACGGGATGATGATTCTTGGTATGTTTGGCGGCTGTTTTGCCGCGGCTCTGTGGGCCAACAACGTTAAATTACGTATGCCGCGCAGCCGTATCCGCATTATGCAGGCTATTATTGGCGGGATTATCGCTGGTTTCGGCGCGCGTCTGGCGATGGGCTGTAACCTGGCTGCATTTTTCACTGGCATTCCGCAGTTCTCACTGCACGCCTGGTTCTTTGCCATCGCCACCGCCATTGGCTCATGGTTTGGTGCACGCTTTACTCTGCTGCCAGTCTTCCGTATCCCGGTAAAAATGCAAAAAGTCTCTGCCGCCTCACCGCTAACACAAAAACCAGATCAGGCACGGCGTCGTTTCCGCCTCGGGATGCTGGTCTTTTTTGGCATGTTGGGCTGGGCGCTGTTAACGGCGATGAATCAACCGAAGCTGGGGCTGGCAATGCTGTTTGGCGTCGGCTTTGGCTTACTGATTGAACGCGCGCAAATCTGCTTTACTTCGGCGTTCCGCGATATGTGGATCACCGGGCGTACCCATATGGCGAAAGCGATCATTATCGGTATGGCGGTAAGTGCCATCGGTATTTTCAGTTACGTACAGTTAGGTGTAGAACCGAAAATCATGTGGGCTGGCCCGAACGCCGTCATTGGCGGGTTACTGTTTGGCTTTGGTATTGTGCTGGCGGGCGGCTGCGAAACTGGCTGGATGTACCGTGCAGTGGAAGGCCAGGTGCACTACTGGTGGGTTGGGCTGGGTAATGTTATCGGCTCAACGATTCTGGCTTATTACTGGGATGACTTCGCCCCGGCACTGGCCACCGACTGGGACAAAATCAACCTGCTGAAAACCTTTGGCCCAATGGGCGGCCTGCTGGTGACATATTTACTGTTGTTCGCTGCCCTGATGTTGATTATCGGCTGGGAGAAACGCTTCTTCCGCCGCGCGGCGCTGCAAACTGCTAAGGAGATTGCATGAAAAATATCGTTCCTGATTACCGTCTTGATATGGTGGGCGAACCCTGCCCTTATCCGGCGGTCGCGACCCTTGAGGCGATGCCGCAGTTAAAAAAAGGCGAGATCCTCGAAGTGGTCAGCGACTGTCCGCAGTCAATTAATAATATTCCACTGGACGCACGTAACCACGGCTATACCGTACTGGATATCCAACAAGACGGGCCGACCATTCGTTATTTAATTCAGAAGTAATCTTTTCTCCCGCTGTTTCAGGCAGCGGGAGTATCTTTGCTACGAATTCTCCATTGTGGACGTACAGAAAGTCCGTGGTATATCAGAAAAATAGTCTCAATATTTGATGACCATGCGGGAATGAATTAGTGGTGAAGCATCTCATCCACAATTTCTTTCGTCTGTAACTGATAAGGATAATAAGTTGGCCAGTTGTCCATTTCTTCAAGTAACTGCTGTTGTGACGTATTCCCCATAAATATATGAAAATGGGATGATTTACGAGGGGCAATAATATGATCACTAAACTGCACAAACTTAGGGGCTTTACTGGCTGGTTCCCGGCACTCAAACAGATAACGCACACCTTTCTTCCCTGATTTATATGTCAGTATTTTAAACCCACTGTAATTATATTTACAGGAAGTCATCTCCTCCCCTCGATGGAACTCCATAACACCATTTTCGATGCCAATTGTGTCAACATCTGTTATGTATCCCTTCTGATAGTAGGCTTTAATATCTGCGAATGATTTACCCGGTTCTTTTTCTGCTTTCATTTTAAAGACAGGATCAAGATCACCACTTTGAAGCAAGGGGTACACCGATTGCCAAATACCCTCCCAATCAGCGAGGGATCTATCCTTCACGTTATTATC
This sequence comes from Escherichia sp. MOD1-EC5950, assembly GCF_002965345.1. NCBI lineage: Bacteria > Pseudomonadati > Pseudomonadota > Gammaproteobacteria > Enterobacterales > Enterobacteriaceae > Escherichia > Escherichia sp. MOD1-EC5950. The sequence continues at coordinate 162,306 of NZ_PTSR01000004.1, read as the reverse complement.
ATCAAAAATACCCTCTGCTGCTTTTTGTTCCATTTCTGTCAGTGGTGCCCCATGTGAATGATGCCCATGAGCAAGTGCATAGTTGCCTGCTAATAGTAACCCCAGAGCAAAAGCCAATTTATTAACAATCATCATCCAGTTTGTCCTCCCGCTTTAACATCACATAATGTTATAACATAACATTTAATAAAAACAACACTGAAGAACGAATAGCAAAACCTAACCAAACACACGCACCATAACCCTACATTTAGTACGTCTTTATCACCAACTACAACCGTTGAAAAAATGCGCCGTTGAAAGCTTTTATTGTAATGATTTTGTCTTACTGCGCTGCCAGTAATAACGGGAAATCATGAATGCAGTACAGAGACAACATTAAGTCATCGGATCTGATTGAAGGAATAGCACCAATCATGCAAACTACAAACTCTCACAACCAACAAGAGATTATTCCCCCTGATGGATCAGGTTGCTATTTTCCAAAAGATGTTTGAGCAAGTGAGAACGGAGCTAAACTTTTCCTGGTTTTACACAGAGTTAAAACGTCATCATATTGCGCATTACATTTACTATCTTGCTACAGATAACATTAGGATCGTTACACACGATGACAAGGTATTGTTAATAAGAGGAAGCAGAAATCTATTAAAAGTCAGTGCCACTAAGAACCCTGAGAAAGTAATAAAAGCAGCCCGGACTCACATTGCCAGAAGATCTACTTTTCGGGAATATTGTATAACGCTCGCGAATGCGGGTGTCTTCCGGTGGGTTACTGACGTTAACGATAATAAACGTCGTTACTATTCTATCGATAATACACTCTTATATATTGAAGATGTTGAGAACAATAAACCCTTAATTTAGATGTATTAGCTCATTTCAGATCTGACAGTTATCCGTACAGGTATCTGTCAGATTATCTCTGGCTTGATTTTCTCTTCTCTGACACCACTCACGCTCCATAGCAGCTCCCAGACGGGAAGTTCATGGAAAATGCCTGCCAAAAATTGTTATATTATAACAGCGAACAGCTTTACTCTGACTGAGGAGAAAATACATGAAAATCAATGGCATAGGTAAAACCATTTTTCTTTTTGCACTGCTAACCTCAACGGCCTCTGCCGCTGGCAAGGACATTAATGTTGAGTTCAGAAAGGGGCATAGTAGCGCCCAGTACTCAGGAGAGATAAAGGGGTACGATTACGACACATATAACTTCTATGCCAAAAAAGGCCAGAAGGTGCATATCAGTATCTCCAATGAGGGTGCTGATATTGTCCTCTTTGGGCCAGGAATTAGCGACTCTGTTGATCTCTCCAGATATTCTCCCGAGCTTGATGACAATGGTCAGTACATCCTTCCCGCTTCCGGTAAATATGAGCTAAGAGTGCTTCAAACCCGTAATGACGCTCGTAAAAACAAAGTAAAAAAATACAGCGTCAACATACAGATTGAGTAAACAGAAATTGACGGGGCTATCCCCGTCATTGCTTTCCTGTACCTGAGGATAACTGTCAGTAACAGACAGAGGCTGTCTATGACGCTGTTCCTGCCACATGAAATATGACCCGGAGTCTTCCCACCCGATTGAATCTGCTGGCATAAGGGACACCCCAGCGCCCTGTTTACGCGCTAAATACGGCTTCTTTAACCGTCTGAATGCGGTGAGGATATGTCGGTAAGACTTACCTGAAAATACGGTTAATTTTTTAGTTTAAACCTTTTTTAGTTATTAGTAAGATGCATATGCTTCAACAGAAGCTGGGAAATTCAACAACTCTTAGATAATTTTGGACCTTGTCCCGCGGCTCCAATCCGACAGCCGCGCTTCTTTTCACTCTCATAGTCAACAGGTTACAAAACCTACACCTGCATGGACATCATATGACCATGTATATTTCATAAATGACAAAGATCGCCCAAGAGCACACCAGATAACAGGCAGTTAGAGTTGACTGAAACATCAAGCATCGTAGTTCTCCGTAGATCTAACGGTGTGATTTGCCCCATATATGCCCCACCACTCAGCATCGAAGAGCACAAAGCCTTGCAATCATGCTCAAAGCCTTGTGTTTCTGAGTTTTACGATACCATAATGCATGTTAATAAGAACAATATAGTTGGACAGTAAAGTAGCCACAATTTGGATTGAAATTACTTATGAATTAATTGATCGTGAAATCTCACACCAATAAACTCCATCAAATTGAAGTTCTATTCTATCAAGACCACTATTAGGGACCCAATCACCATTGAGACGCAAATTACCAGACATGTCTTTCAGGGTAACGATATCTGATGAAGTTGCAATCCCAAGAAGCAACCTTTGCCATTGCGTACCACCATTAATCGTGGTTAAATCAACCCTTCCTCCAGATAAACGGTGGAATGAGCGGGTTACAGTTATTGCCCCGGAAATGACTGGTAAAGTAGTCGCTTCATTTACTTGTTTTTTTATTAGATTGACTTCTGGCTTAAGATTGCCATCTTTATCAAGAACCATTACGTCAGAAGTTCCATATCTAAACTTCAATTTATTTTCATCACTATCATCACGATATATTTTTAAACCACTAACAGTAGAATTAGCAGAATCGCCAAACTGAATAGAGCTATCTGTAGTTCCATCTGTCTGTGTTTCTGCCCTGGCACGCAATCCTTTACCCTTATGCCAGACATCAAATCCACGCCAAGATGGGCCACCAACCAATATCACACTCCCCCCAGCGGAGTTCCCAATACATGAGGCATCCTTATAAACTGGATCGTCTGTAAATCTGCACCCAATAAAATAAACATCGCCAGTGGTGTCATCACCAACGAACCTTGAGGTATTGGCTGTAGGGTCAGATGTGTAATCAGGAAGCTCCATCACCACACTTTGAAAAACAACATTATTGGCGCTATATAATTTTATAGCATCATTACCATACTGCTGAATTCGACCGCCTGTAATATAATGTCCATTAATAGAGAACCCACCGCCATCAATAACTAATGCCGTACTATTAAATTGTCCTGTTTGCCGAGAGTGATGGTCGTTTGCATACAAATCCCAATTATCCCATCTGGTTTCACTTAGACCGTGGCTGCCTGTTCCAAGAACTATAAATCCAACATTGCCAGACGAAGATCCGTTTATGAACTTTGTACCATCAGGGTCTGATCCATAATGAATAACCCCTGCAACTGGGAAATACCCCCACACCGTTATATTTTCGTACCTCCCCCTCGTAACATCGTTGCAGAACAGCCCAACATCATAATTAGAACGATTATCAGATGAAATGCCTGTTAATTCCCCACTTTCATTTAAGACATCCATATCCATAACGATAGCAATATTTGTCATTGAGCGTGGTGAGCTGTCACCTGCTCCGTCTTTTACACAATAAGTAAAGCTATCGTATGGTGAACTTCTTACAGTGCTTCCTTTCGCAATACCAGTACCTGAGAATATTAATGTTGTCCCTGGAATTTTATTTTTGTATCCCGGCCTCAGAAATCTCTTATCGTCCTGCCAGTTTGGGAAAGCACCCATTTTAGGAGAGAATACCCCCCTCCATTCCGCTGCTTTTTTCTCAATCCCATTTGAGCATCTAAATTGACCGTGAGGAAAATATAGTGCTTTCCCATTTTGCGCACACCATTCATCAGCAGCAATTATTGCTTCCGTGTCATCAGTTATATAATCTCCTCTTGCCCCCCAAGCACGAACATCCCCCTCATCACGCCATCTTGATATCTGAAGAAGTGGATATTTCATAACACCATCAGGATCTTCTAACTGCTGGCGAAGCTGATCCGGGTCGTACTTCAACACATTAGGGAAATAGAACTGCTGCGCCCCATATGCATCGTACACAGCCATAGAATGTCCTTGCACAGTTACGAACTTGGCAATCTGTCCGTTATATACCGGATATCCAGCAGCGTTAATGATGATGGGTTGCGAAACAGGAACGTGAGAACCGTCTTCGTTCTCCACATAAACCTGAATCTGGTTTTCAGGGTTTACCGGGTCAGTGTCAATTTTACCGATATAAATTTTGCCATTGGCTACGGCTTTAAAAGAACGTGCCATAGTGAAGAGTTGCGAAGGCATCGATACAATCACATTGGCTGTAATGTCTGTCATTTAATTTGCTCCAGATACAAGGAATCGCCGCAGCATGGCTACGGTTGGGATTTGTTTGGTTTTTGAACTACGAAAATTTCGTAGTGCTATCCATCAAGGCCATCGCCGCTTAGTTGCTGCGGTGAATTTTGGGCATAAAAAAACCCAGCCGAAGCTGGGTCGTTGCGTTGGTTATCTGTCAGTAGTTATGTATTGAAGGAGGTAATTCTTTATTCTTAAGTCTCATCCATGCGGAAAGATTCGTTGGTCCGTCTGGCTCATTGATATCAACATCTCGTGTGTGATTGATTAAAACGTCTCTCGCCATTCCGATAACATACGAGAACTCATGACCATAGTCGTAGCATCTGCCGGAATAGTTCGATTGAATTTGTTTTAGCGCCGGATACAATTCGCGGAATAATGCCTGTGAGCGGTTGGCATAATCCCATAACCATACAAGACTGTTTGCTTCTTTTGCAGAAAGCTCGTTGGTTTTCTTATCTTGTTTGCCGATGAACTCTCCTTCAAGCGGAACGCGAGCAGCAAGTGACAGTGCTTCGGTAAACTGCTCCTCACTGATTTCTTTGTACGAACATCCAAAATGGGATTTCAGTGACGACCACATGGTGATCATCGCCTTCGCCTGTTTTTCTTTTGGCAGAGACTGACCGCGACTCATGACGAGTTGTTTAATGGCTTCCTGCTGTTCAGTGGTGATTTTACCCGGCAACGCCTTTTTAGCTTTGCGTGGGTTAACTACATGACCTTTAGTCCAGTACTCGTATAGCACATCGTCACACTCTTCCTGATACTGGATTACCTTGTCGCGGATTTCAGGGCGTACTTTGTTTGGACTGATGGTTTGCAGCCAGCCATTCAGTTTACGTAAAGCAAGGCAAATCATGGTCTGCACACCGCCAACTGAAGGTATTGCGATTTCCACAATACCTTTAGCAAATCTTTGTTTTAACTTTGTAAACTGTGAAGCCCAATCCATACCCATTCCCTCAACGATAGGTTTCATTGGGGTATACGGTTCGCCGTTGTGATTGACAACATAAAGCTCTGCGCCGTGGAATGGTACATTGATAGTAGATACTGCTGTTGCTATACTTTTCATGTCGTTAATTCCTATGCGTGGTTTTACGATACCGAAGCCCTGACTGTTGCCGCAGTTGGGGCTTCACTGTTTTGATTTCTTTGCTGCATCAAGCATCACTTCTGAAAACGTGCGCTTGCCACTGAATACTCTTTCTCTTCTCAATTTTTCGTTCGTGCCAAATGATTCGCCATGAACAAAATTTGGTCTTAAAATGGTAATCGCAATCTCTTTGACTACTGCATCCAAGCGAATCACACCGTTATCCCCTCCCTCTTCAGACTGTCCAACACTCGTTTAATTACTTCTGCGCTAAATGAGCGACACTCTTCCTTTGCTTTCTCTTCAAGGATTTTTTCTAACTTCTCTGGCATACGCAGTGTTTTTACCTTCATTGCATCCTCCGTTGTATGTGGTACGCATACATAGTATTTAGGTACGCATTGATAGTCAATAGATACCTACATATCCTGTGGTAAAAAATTATTCAGGATGTGCCGATGTCTGATCGTAAGTACAAAAACCCTCAAGTGAATCTGAGGCTTCCTGTAGAGATAAAGGAACGTCTTATTGAACTGGCTGAGGCTAATTCTCGTTCATTAAATGCTGAGATGGTCGCGGCACTTGAAGCATGGACCGAAAAAAATAAACACATTCAAGCACTAGACCTTGCAACTATAGCATCACGATTGATAGATCTTGAACATGATGTTGAGACGCTAAAGACCATGTATGGTAAGGATGAAAAATAATGCTGCACACAATTCATTTCTTATGCCCCGTTAATACTGCCACTGTTGGGCAACTTCAGAACCACTGTCTCACCGCATTATCTCAAGGCGCAACTGAATTAAATATCCATATATCAAGTCAGGGAGGGGAAACTGCCGCTGGCTTTACTGCGTATAACTTTCTTAAGTCACTCCCTGTTACCGTTAGAACTCACAACATAAGCAATATTGAATCCATAGCTAATATCGTTTTCCTCGCTGGCTCAGAACGTTTCGCAAACCCATTATCAAGATTCCTGTTACATCCTCTATTATGGGGCTTTGCCACCCCAGCCGCCGACCATGCCAGATTGAGAGAGTACGGGAAATGCCTCGATAACGATCTTGATCGCTTCGTTGAGACGTTCAATATCGACATCGGAACCCATATTAGGTGGGCATCCCTGATAGCAGACTCGACCATTTTGGATGCTAACAAGGCTCTTGAGCATGGCATAATTAATTCCATAAAAACTGCAAGGCTGGTATCCAATCAGGCAAACTGGTGGGTTGTTTGATGGGTAAATCATGATTACTCCTTATAAAAAACCCACCTGAAGGTGGGTTAATTTTTGCCTTTTTTGGACCATATTGACTACTCATAAAATGAGATCAATATTTAATCGCCCAATAACGGGTGCATGTTGAGGTATATCATGGCGAAAAAACCAGGTGAAAACACAGGAAAAAACGGCGGAATATACCAAGAAGTTGGCCCGCGCGGCGGTAAGAAAGACAATTTTGCCACCGTCAAGGACAACGAAAGGCTTCCGCCAACAACAAAGCCAGGTCATGGCTGGGTATTGGATAAGCGAACTCCAGACAGCAAAAAGTAATAATCAAGCCGGTTCACTCCGGCTTTTTGATATGTCGCTCGCAGAACTCAACAAGCCTGCTCATTAAGTAGCAGTAAGTCTCGTTGGCTCTTCCTGGTTCAACATCAACACCGACCCTCGAGCAGATATCGAATGCCATGTGAGCGCACTCATGGGCAATAGTAGATAGTTTGCCATTGAACACACCTATCACATGCAAAACACCATTCTCGCTGCTCATTGTATGAGACGCTCCGTTGGCATCCGAGTCCCGCACGTCCACGCCAAGTTTTTGATGCAGGCGTTGCCATTCTGGAAAGTCTCTGCAAAATACAATCGTACCGCTCTCAAAGAGCGGTACGAGCATCTTTGGTACGTTTCCAATGTTAACTTTTTTCATGGTATCCTGCGCAAAACTAAGGAGGTTGGTGTGAAGCAATTTCTTGCTGCTATGTTCTTATTCATATCTTTTGGGGCTACAGCAGAGTGCTGGGTCGTTGGAGATATGCGCGGAATAAGCTATTCAGAACGAAATAATTTCCATCCGGAAGAAGATGGTTTTAGTGGAACATTCATCATTAAGACAAGCGGTGAAGATGCTAGCATCACATATTCTGGGACAGATGCGGGCGGCATGGCTTACAAAGTATTGTCTAAAAACTCCATCATAGGAATCGGCGCGAATGGCGAAACTCAACGCGTTATCGACTCATGGGTAATACATCCTACTGGAACAGTTTTAATGTCAAAAACCATTTCCGGTTATGGAAATATGGATTCAACCAAAGCTTTTGTTGGAAAAGTAAAAAGAAAATGTTAGCGATTGAATCCAATTTCCAATACGTTACTGCTGTGTTGCCTCAGTGGCAAGCAGCGGCCTGATGGCATTCGCAGCGTTATTCAGCGCTCTTTCATATGCTGGCGTTCCAGCTTTAGTGTTTGCCAGACGTAAGAGAGCATTCCTTGCTGCTTTGGACTCATACAAGCGCATGATTGCACCGAAACCAGCCTCAAGTCCCAGTGATACACCAAGGGTTGCAGTTGCGCCAATCGTTCTAATCCTGTTAGCTTGCGATTGTCCTGTCTGTGTTACTACATTTGCGGCGTCCGACCTTGCTGTTTGCTGTAGAACTTCATGAAGAGCATCAAGCTCTTTCATGTGTCTCCCACTGAATATCGTGTTATAGATCTGACCGTCAGATTGCGACTTCAACTTATTTAACTCGGTAAGAAATTTTGTTGGCGAGTCTCCTGCTTTTTCTGCAATCTTGCTGATATAAGCAGCACGCATAGCGTTCTTTCCATCTTCACTAAGAGCTGGCCATATCCTCTTAATATCTGATGGTTTTCTGCTGAATACAACGCTGTTTATTAGCTCTGGAGTAAACTCTTTTTTAGCTTTGTTGAGATTATTCGCAATCCTTTTATTAAGAACCTTATTGAAGACGTTGGAGTAGTCAGAGTTTGCTTTGACGTATCTGGCGGCCTCTCCAGCCCCCAAATACCGCGCTGCGTTATTCCTCAAATCTGCCCCCATTGCCCTCTCCACGGCATCAGTTGCGGCTTTCGCGCTATTAGGAAAAACCATGGCATCTCCCTGAATACTTTCCCTCAAGGCTGACCGCAACTCTCTCAATAGACCAAAATCTATATCTGGTTTAGCAAGTTCTTCTCGCAAATCGGATAACCCGCGAATCAAATCCTTATTTGCCACTTTCCCAAGCCTATTAGCTCTGGTAAGTACGTTGTCGATAACCTTAATAGATTTTGATGTGTCAACTGGTGTGTCTCCCATTTTGGCTGTAATGTCTTCAATAACGCTTCCGGCCGAATCCTTCCTTGACTTCAGAGAACCATACAGATCGTCAACAACAACTGATGGGCTATATTCACCATATTTCTCAAGCTGTTTTTTAACTAGCTGACTTCTTTTTGCATACTGCTCAGCTCGCTTTGAGCCTGTTCCCAGCAAAGCACCCTCAGCATCCTGAGTAAGACCACGAGTGAAAGCATTTTTCGGCGGGATTACATCAGATGTCATTGGTGTCACGCCCATCGATTCTGATGTGGCAATTTTCTTCGCCACTTCTGGTGCAATATCACCTTTAAAGGCAGTTATTCCACGCTCAAGCCCTTTTGCAACAGTATTAACAGCACCACCTGTTAGCATGCCAACACCTATATCTGTTGCCAGTTTTCCCGCATCATTTTTCTCACTGTTTGCGGCGAGCGATCCGACTGCGTTTTCTGCCAGAAGACGGGCTGCGCCTTGAGTAATTCGACCAGCAAGTGTTGGCGCCTGAGTTGAAGCGCCGCCAACGCCAACAGTAGCCAGGTAAGGCAATGCCTCCGCAAACACCCTACCTTCTGTCGTTTGTGGAGTCAGAGCACCTTGCTGAAGTCCAAACGCCTGCTCTAATCCCTGAGTTGTTACTCGTGGCGCTGGTTGATATGTTCCATCGCCAATACCGAGTTTACCGCCAGCCCATGCCGCCGCGCTTGTTACAGCATCGGCAACTGATGCTGGTATATTTGCCACATTTACACCAGCCTGCACCAGTCCGCGACCAGTTTCTTTTACTGCTTCGCCGAGGTCAGACATAAATCCATCTTGCTGTTCTACAGGCTGCTTTTGGTTTTGAGTTGGTTGATTACTGGAGGACAGAATCTGAGCAATGCGACGCGCTCCTTCTGTATCGCCTGCCGCATCAGCGTTCCTTAATGCTGTCATCAACTGTTCACGACTATAAGCCATTACTGCCCTCCGAGATATTTGCTAATTAATTCGTCATCGGACAATTGCTGTTGAGGTTGGCTATCGCCATAACTTGAGGAAAGAAAACGTTTTGCCGCAGAGTTCAATGATTCACCCTTCTTAACATCCATCCCCATGATGTTTCGGTTGCGATCAGATTGTCCTGGGCTGCCATTTGCACTCATCCACTCCGACCTAAACTCGTTGAACTTCGCGTTATTACTTTCCATTTTTGCCATACCCCTTAACCATCGAGCCATGACCATTGGATTATCCGTTTCGCTTGGAATGCCTTTCCTTGCAAACTCAATATCCTTATCTGATGCAGGGCCGGGAGGGAGAAGCTTGGTTGCCTGCGCATTGGCTAGTTGGTTGAATCTAATCCGCATATCTCGGAGGTAGTTATCTTGCCCCGTAAGCTTAGAGAACATATTTTCAGCGTTACCGAACAAACCAGGAGTTGGCTTCTCCTTCTCCAGCGTGTCAGCGAGCGTTGTCATTGAATCGGCAGCATTACGACTAGCTGCCGCATCACCTGCTGATTTTTCTATAGCCTTTTCCATGTTCACTGATAATTTTGGCGCTGCATTAATAAGTTCCTCGGCCTTTTTTTGTGCCTGTTGTACTTCAAAACCGAATTTCTGCTTATCAAGTGCCAGTCTTTCTGCTGCAAGTCCGTGTCCGGTCATTGCAGACTGATAGGAAAGGTTTTGCCCCCTAATAGCCCTCGCATTCGTCATGTCATTATTGCGAATGGTTTCGTTAATTCTTTGCTGCTCCTGCTGGCGACCAACCATCTTATCCTGAACAGCAAACGCCTTTTCTGGTCCAAGCGCACCGAGAGACATAGTAGTCAGCATGTGTGATAACTGCTCTGGATTCTGGATACCTGTCTGAATCATCCAGTCAGCATTAGCACCAACGCGATTTAACCTGTCCTTGTTGTCAGTAATGAATTTACTGTAGGCTTCCGGTCCCTGAGAAAGAGCGACGTTAGCCCTCATGGCTAAATCGCCCATATCGTTGCGTTGCTGATCATTAAGACCGGAAAACGCCTGTTGTGCCTGTGCAATAAACGCTGGATTTTCCTGGGCAAACTTAAATAGTCCAGATGGATCACCAGAAGCCCATGCATCAGCGTGAACCTTATTGAACGCACTAATAGCTTTCTGTTGCTGTTCCTGATTGTAAATATCAGCAACTCCAGCCAGACCACGTAACGCGGTCAGGCCAACGTTATTTGCACCTGAGCGAGCCAGTTCATTGTTTTCGCGGATCAGACCAAGCGTTGCGTTAATGTCGCTTGCCTTTGGCGCATTCTCATTTTGCGCACCGATGCCAGCCAGAAAACCACCAGAATTAATACCCTGTTGCCACGTAGCCATTGATTACCCCTTAAAACAACGAGCCAAGCAATCCGATACCAGCACCAATGCCAGCGCCCCAAGGTGTTGATGTTCCCAAAAGGCTGGCAAGACCTGCACCGGCAATCGCACCAGACGTGCCGCCGCTAATTGCTGTCTGAAGACCTGATGGTTTATTGGCATTAGCAGCGGCAAGTGCTGCGCTTTGCTGTGCAATGCTGCTCATGTTGTTGGCATATGTTTGCCCGGCGTTTGCCTGACCTTGCAGTGCGCCAAGACCAATATTTGCCAGATTCTGGTAGTTGTTCATCTGACCAGATAGCCATTGCTGACCAAGCGTTGGTGCGATTGTTGCTAACTGATTACTGGTTGCGGTGGAACCCAATCCACCTGTTGCTTCCGCTGCCGCCAGACTCTGATAGCGAGCCTGACCTGCAAGGTCTTTGTACTGCTGAGAGTTGTAATACTGGTTAAGTGCCTGACCTTGCCCTTCCAGAGACGATAAGTTCTCGAGGCTGCCGACATACTTCTCAGCCAGAGGAGTAAACGGCTTCAGGTTGTTCATGATGGTGTTGAACTGCTGATTTTGCAGGTCTGCGACATACTTCTGGGCTTCTGCTGCATACTTTGCGCTTTTATCGGAGCCACCTTTCCCGCCTTTTTCAGGGTAATAAGGTTCCTCGCCGCGCAGTTTTCTGCCCAGCTTAAATGCATATAACATGGCTATCTCCCGTGATTCAGGAAGTCGATTAGTTCTTCGCGTGTTGCGCTGTAAAAAGTCACGTCATCCACGCCTTTGAAGTATTTCTTGATGGTTCCTACACGCTTAAGGCCAATCATTGCGCAGTACATCTGACCGTGGCGGAATTTGCGCGCAGCGAACGATGTGACGCACTGAACGGTGGTGTTGGTCAGAATGTATCGCCAGAACGCCAGCCCGATTTCCTTGCTGAAGCCGCGAATCTCTGGCAGGTACATGGCGTGGCAATCGAATGTCAGCGGCTGAATCTCCTGATAGTAAACAATGCCGCCGAACTGCCCGTGCACATTCACTTCAAAGTAACGGCATTCAGGTTTGTAGTCGTATCCATCACCGTTGTTGCTACCAGCGATAATGTCAGGGTGATTTCCGACTGCTTCTATCAGGTCGATGTTTCGCGTTGGTTTGAATGTAATCATCAGTCAATCAGCCCATGTAATCTAAGTGCCGTTTCAAGCGCCAGAATACGCTGCCGCGCCTGCTGCAAACCTGTAGCGAGAGCCGCGACTTCGGATTGTGTGTACGTAGTGCCGACCGCGTATGACTGGTTAGCGTTGAATGAGCCAAGAAGAGGTGTACCTGTGGCTGCAGTCCATCCGGTATTTCTTGCTCCAACAACCTGAATTCCATCAACTGAATATGATGTTTTTACATCCAGCGGTGACGCAAGAGACTGCGATTCTGTTACGGTTTTCGATACGTAATCACTCTTAATGTCAGATACATCGCTTTCTACGCCATCCAGTCTTTGGTCAACAGTGACCAGATGCGCCTGAATATCGATAACCTCATCCAGCAAGTAATCAACATCGCTACGCAGTACGACTATCTTCCCTTCGGCGGTTGTTAACCTGACCTCAAGGAGATTTATCGCTTTTGTGTTTGCGGTGATTCTTGCGTCGTGATCAGCCAGTTCTACGTCCTGTTCATCGTTTTTTACCTGGGCATCGTAAGCGCCCTGACCAGCCTGATTTGCCTTCCCAGCAATTGCACCGACATCAGCTCCCTGATTTATGACATACAGCAGGTAAGACTGGCTGAATATATTGCGTGGCAAAATTGAAGCATCAAGGCGCGTAGCCTGAACCACGACAGGATCATTCAGTGATGAATCAACCATTACTCAATCCTTATCTGGCAGCCTGAGAGAGTGACAGGTGACTTAGTGATAACGCGCAATTTGAAGCCGACATTTTTCCTGATGCGTCCGACCCGCTTCCACAAAACGCGTTTGTCGTAAACGAACGGTTCATTCTGCTCAATCATCTGCTCACGCCCGTAATTGATGCCGTCAGTGGTTGCAGAGAGAAAAAGGCGGTCAGCATACTGCGCAACTCCAGTTGACGATTCAACTTCAAGGTCGAAAACTCTGGCGTTATCCGCTTTGAACAACGGAGTAAACAGCAGGTGTTCCTGCTGCTTGTCGTACTGGCTGCTGATATCGAACTGCAATTTCCCGGTCACGGATTCCAGCTTATCGCCGCACGTTATCTGATTGCCTTCGTAAATGAAGTCGATAGCGCGGTACACATCGTCATACAAGCCAGTTTTCAACACACACCATTGCGGACCATTGGCGCTTGAAGATGCGTCGTACACGAGAACATGGCGCGGAAGGTGGATAATCAGCAACTCATGAGCATCAAATCGCAGCGATTCCATCACACCATCAGCCAGTTCATCAGCAGTGTAGGAGCGGAGGATTTTCTCAATGCTCGCGCTGGCGATTGGTGACACCTGACCGGAACCGATGATGTACACAGACGGCGCACCTGTTGCCGGATTGCTGATGAACGCATAAGAATCAGCGAATGGCGTTTTGCAGTAGGTTCCGGCAATACCTTTCTGCACCATCAGCGATGGTTGTGCGACATACAAAGCGGCACCAACGGTGGTTGCGCCAGTAAGGGAGAAATATTCAATAGTCGATGAACCAAAGCAGACGATGAAGTCTCGCCATGTCCCGATACCGATGATGCCGTCCGGCTGAGACTCGGCACGATATTGTGCGCTGTATCGGTCAGGATGTGATTCATCTTCAAGGTCAGTGATGAACCATGAATCAGTTCCGTCTTTTGACCACGCATAACGCCCACGTAAGCGCGTAATGTCGCGGACTGAGCCTAACTCATACTGCGTGAATCCGCTGTCTGTAGGCCAGTTTGAGACGGTTTTAACCGTGCCATCATAGCGATACTCGACCAGTTGACCATTAACGCCTACCGCCTGTGATGTTCGACCATGCGCCATTGATACGCGACCACTTCCGGCAACATCACCGACCTCACTTTCGCCCTTATACAGTTTGCCACCACACACGCGATAAACAGCATTCTGCGCCATGTTGTACTCGACGCCGCGAGATACACCGTTCACATCAGAACGTTTGGCAATGCCCGGGAATGAGCGAAGATATCCGCTGCTGTTCAGGATTTCTTTTGGTGTAGCCAACATATTCACTGGCAGATAGTCGATATAGTCGGCGTTTCGGAAGTCTTTGCCGACACCTTTCATAAGCGGAAGTTGCTGAATCGGCATTTATTCGCTCCCGTTATCGCAAGGTTCCTTCCGGTGGAAGTAATTCCAACCGTTCCACTTCGCCAACTGATTACCGCTACCAACAGGCATACGGTTTGGATAACCGGACTTACATTTAGCGGCTTTTGCTCTGTCCATTGCAGACAGTTTGACGAGTCGCTCTTTCCCGTATCTGGCAGTGGTTATAAGTTTTGCTGACGCTTCCAGCGCATAATCCGGAGCAATGCGGCAGGCAAGGTTGAAAATGACGGCATTGATAGCGTTATTTGATAAACCGTGCTCATCGCCCGGATCTGGAGCGACATCTGCATCAGCGAAAATGTAGCCAACGTTGATACCTGGTGACGCATCAGCGCCAAGCCATTCCGCCATCATCATTTCAAGGTCATTGACACCATCTTCCATGGACTGAGGTTCGACATCGGTTAACGTGGCATTTGATGCCACACCGAGCTTACGTAATGCCGCAAGAACTAAATCACCCTTCGTTGTCAGGTTCATCTGCTGCCGCCTTAGGTTTTCGACCAGGCTTTTTAGGCTGTTTTTCTTCTGGCTCTGGCTCTGGCTCTGGCTCTGGCTCTGGCTCTGGCTCTGGCTCTGCAACATCCTTCAGAAGATCATCAGGATGTGCAAACCAGCCAGCATCCAGATATTCCTGAAGCTCTTCGGCTTTCACGATTTCAAAGTCGTATCCAACGCCTTTCCATTTCTTCATGTCGCCATGACGAAAGATCATGTGTGTCATGCTTGTCTCCAGATAAAAAAGGGAGCCGAAGCTCCCTCTGGTTATCACGCGGTCTGGTTAGGCAGACCAACACCAATTGCCTCTGGTCGTACAGCACATGCTGAATACCACACAGCAATACGGCACTTACCAGACAGAGTGTTGATATCACCCTGCGTTGCGAAGATGCCGTTAACACCAATACCAGGAATGCTGAAGGAAGACGTTTTCATGCCAGCAAACAGTTCATGGGTTACCGGGATCGGCTGAGACAGCAGGCGGATTGAGTCATCAGCCCAGAACACGTTAGCGGTGGTTGTTGCCACGTTCAGAACGTTTACCGGAGTGGTATCAGCAAGAGAGGTGTTTACGTTAGCGTAAGCCTTCTCTTCTTTTGTCAGTGACGCGTCATCCAGTGCAATCGGTTTCGGCGTGATTTCGATGTGAGTACCATCGATCACACGGGTGATTGAGAAAGTCGCATCATCAGTTAGCACGTTCTTCGCCATCTGAGACAGGAATTTCACACCAGTGAAACTGATTTTGTCGCCGCGCTTAAATCCGGTGGTGGAGGATACGGTCACCGTTGCAACACGGTTGTCGACGTTCTCTTTGTTACCATCGGTATCAAGAGTGTATGCCTGCGGCTTAAACTTCTGCGCACCAGAAACAGTTACACCAGTAGCGGTTGACTTGGTAACTGCCGGAAGTTTCGGTGAGCGAAGAATTTCATCAAAGCCAGCAATCTGACGCTGAATGGTACCGTTGCGATACGCTTCTTCAGGAACGCGCCCAAAGATGTCACCATCTACCAGGTTGCGGCCTGCTTTGCGGTAATCGTCAGGGTTCAGGAAGTAACTGATGCCCATATCGCGGTTTAGCTCACGTGAGAACATCAGGCGCTCTGCATCAGACACAAAATCCCAGCCAGACAGGCCAGTAGATGGACCAATTGCGCGGGTATCGTGAACAACAAGCGAGCCCATTTCAGTTGCCTGTTTGGCAATCGCTGACTCAATGTTATTCGCCAGTTTTTTGGCGGATGCCTGGATTCGGCGACGGTAAGAACGCTCATCACGCAGGTCATCTGCACGAAGCTCGAAGAAATCGTTATCCGGATCGCCCATGTTGCATTTCACGGAGAGTTCCAGAATCCCGGTTGCGTTGCCAGTTAAATCCCAGCCAGTCTGGGTTGGCGCTTCCTGCTCAACAGGCATCCACACGGTGTTGCTTGAACGCTGCATGGATTCTGCCGGAGGGGTGTATTTTGTCACTTTGGACGCCATTGGCGTCAGGTTCTGGACGGTTTCGATGATTTCATCCAGAGCATACGTGACCAGTTGACCTTCATTTAATGCCATTATCGAATTCCTTTATTCAGTTGCGCCTTGAGCTTGCGGTACGTCTCTACATCCCCTTTGTTTGCTGCCGCCTCCATCTGCTTTTCAATCGCAGAGATATTTGCAGCAACAGCGTGTCCCTGAATGGGTTCATCAGGTAACGGGGCTTCTGAAACAGGCTTGGCTCTAGGCTTGAGAGTTAAACGTTCTGACAGTCGAGTGAGTTCAATCAGCGCGGATTGCCCGTCCATCGCCAGCAACTGGCGTGTTTTCTCAGGATTAGCACCAAGGTGATACATGAGAGCAGCGGATTTCTCCGGGAAGAGGCGCATGATGTCGGCACCGACTGCTGGCGGCACCAGTTGCATGAATGCGTCCTCTTTCTCCTGATAGTCAGGGATATTGAGCTTTTCCGCTGCGTCGTAGTGCTTACGGGCTGCCTCGACGTATTGCGCTGATTGCTGGGTGAACTCCTGAGTTTTGCGACCCTGCTCGGCGACAGCCTGGCTTCGTGCGTCCATAGCCTTGATCTGCCATTCACTGTTTGCCTGCTGGAAGGCAGCCAGTGCGCGGCTCTGGTCATAGTCGTACTTAGCCAGTGCATCTTCGGAAAGATAATCGTTAGGGTCTGGTTGTTTTGGTAACTCAGGGTTCACCCGCAGGTGCTCCGGCAACTCTCCACGCTTAACCGCTTCCATCTGCTGCTCAAGCTCACGCTGGCGTTTGCGTTCGATGCGGCGACGGGCAAATTCAGCATTAGTTGCCGGGTCTTGTTTTGGTTTCTCATCGTCTTTCAGGACAATCTCGAAGCCTTCTTCCTGACCTGCGATGTCGTTGGCATTATCGACAACTAAGCCATCAGCAGATGCCGCTGCATGATTGCCGGGCAGGGTTAATTCTTCAGAAGCCTGAATGTCGGTGGTTTGTTCCATGATTAACTCTCTCTTATTGAGGTGTCTCGGCTACTCCGCCGGAGGGGATTTGAACTTGACGCATAAGATTCGCGAAATCCATGCGTTGTGAATGAGTCTGGTCTGCATCTTTAAGAAGCAGCTCAGCGTTAGCACGAGCATCTTTGCTGCGCTGTTGCTGGAATTGACCTACGAGCTTGAGGTACTCACGCAGTTCTGCCTGCTTGTCGAGGTCCATATTGTTGAAGATTTCTGCAATCTTCGCGGCGTTGAGTTGGTTTTGGGCTTCAACCTTGGCCGCTTCAACCTGAATCTGCGCCTGTTGGTTCTCTGCCTTGAGCAATTCAGCCTGACCTTGCAGAAGGATACCCTGCGCCTGAATTTGCTCTGCTGATGGCTGCTGCGGCTGTTGTTGTGCCTGCTGCACCATCTCCATCTCTTCAGGTGTTTCTGGTTTCTTCAGCCCCATCATCACCAGTTGCTTGTTCGCGTACTCTCGCATCATCTCGACGCCTTTACCGTCAAGCAGCGTGAAGTATTGCAGCATCAGCATCTGGAACTCTGGAGTACCTTGCGGAACCTTGGTTAGCAACTCCTGAATCTCTGCGCGATTCTGTTCCTTCATGCTCTGGAAGGATGGCCCAACGTCCGTATAGCACTCATAGCGACCGCGAATGTCGTTGAGTGTGACCACATTGCCGGACTGATAATCGACAACTTGCGCATAGAGTTGAACGTCTTTCTCGCTTCCATCTTCAAGTGTCAGCGTTACATGACGAGGAACGTCATAAATATCGTTGACCATTGAGGCATAAATCTCGCCATCACGTCGCATTGCGGTAGCCAGGTTATCCTGAAACACGTATGTCTCAAGGTCTGCCCGCATGTTCAGTTGATTGACGGTATCGAAAGCGACCTGACCATTTGCCGCCTGCGCATCAACGCCAAGACTAGCCACCTCTTTCACTGCGTTGGTGGCTGCCTCAAGCATGTAAGCGTTGGCTTGCGGCACTTCAGGGTTTTCCATGTAGGAGATTGGACCAATCGGCAGGTCGTTACCGTTTTCATCGGTCCTGTTCTGCAGATAGTACGGATAGTCATCATTTCCACCGTACATGTATTCGTAGCCTTCGATTTGCTCAGGGAAGAAGGTCGGTTTCTTCTTCGGTGAACGAGCAACAATATCGGCGTTGAATGACATGATCATGTTACGAAGGCGCTGACCGTCTTTCGTCAGCCTTACCACTCCTTCGTAGCACTCCTTGTCACCAGCGAATGACCATTCGCCATACACTGGAACGATTGGAATATGCTCTCCGGCTATCTTCTCGCGGTCTTTCAGTATCTGCGTGCAGGTGATGATCGACTTATACACACGCCGACGCTTCACCTTGCGCTCTGCTACCTTAATGAATCCACGATTAGCTAGGTCGTCGATGACGTCTTTGATATCCTGCTGGTAATAGCTGACCGGCTCACCTGTCAGCGGGTCGCGGTAGATGAAGACTTTCTCTTTCTTCTCTTCTACCTCGTAATACTCAGCGACGTAGACGACATCATTCGATACCCACGGAAACAGCCATGTATCGTTTGGATTCTGGAAAGATGGCAGCGTGTCAGGATCAATACCGTAATCCTCTGCGAACTCTTTCCAGCCATTGCGTGACAAGGCGTTAATCACCGTGCAGTGCTTAGCGTCGCTCTTATCCATCTGCTTGCTGTTGGCGTCCCATATGACGTGTGAGCAGGCTTCATGGATTGGCAGGCGTCGGATTACCTGATTGTTGCTTGTTGGATCGTTGTCTTCGTACTGCGTGACCAGACGCCATGCACCAACACCGGACTCTATCTGCTCACGAACGCCAACGTTAACGGCAATTTTTGCCGTGTTATGGCGCATATCAGTACGATACATCCCCATCAACACATCGGCTGCATCAGGATTAGCGCCGTCTTTGGGTCGGAAGAGAACGTCGATAGGGTTCCGTCGCATCTCTGCGACAAGTTTCCTGACCACCGGGCGAACAACATCGAATTGTCCGCGATATTGCAGGGTCGTGTAGTTTGATAGCCAGTCATCCCATTGCGACACTCGGCTAAAATACAGGTCATTTGTCGCCTCGGTTCTGGCTTCATCGCTCGCCATCCAGTCCGCGTCAAACTTACACAGAATGGAATTGAGTCTGTTTTCGTCGGCCATTTAAGTTCTCCGTGCGATGGGCCTGATTGGGGCTGGTATCTTTTTCTCTTTTGGTTTTTTGATGTCGCGCATCATTTTGGCGAAGCGGCGCATCATGTATGCATAGCGAACGGCGGATAGCACGTCGTCGTTAAGCTTGACGATTTTCCCGTTTTCATCACGGTGATAGAGGCGGAATTCCTCAAAGAATGGTTCACAGGTGTTGAATACCTTGAAGCGACCATCTAGCATCATGTCGCGCAATTCAGTGATTCCAGGCTCAACAGCATTACCGCCATCAGGCCATGTCGCATGCTCCTGCAACATCATAAATCCAGCGTCCGCATACTGCCCTTTGAGCTGCTCACCGCCGCCCTTCTCGTGCTGGTTTCCGTCATGGGGCCATGCGGTTGGCACTTTATGCGCCCATGGTTTAACGGCTCCCCACGCCTGAACAGCTGTCTTTTCTTTCGCCTTCCACACGCGTGAAAGGTAGATTATGTCTGCGTCCTTATCCCACCAAAGCTGAACCTGCGCCTGTGGGTGATCCCATCCGAAATCCATCCCGCCAATTACGTAGAAGTGATCCGGACACTCGAACGGCTGACACTTAATCGTCTCTTCCGGTATCTGGAAGATTCGACCGCTACCCATCGTAGGAATACCGCGAGCACGCGCCTCTCTCTCATGCTCTGGATAGGATGCGATGATTTGCTCTTTCTGCTCGTCGGTATAGTGCTCAGCGTCATAGATGGTCATGTTGACCACTTTCTGCGACTTGCTGGGGTTCTTCAGGAACTTGGTAACAACGTCAGACATCCCCATCAGCGGGGTAAACGTCAGAATTGAGAATTGCCCGTATTTGTTGGTACGGGTAAGGCCTTCGCCATAAATGCTGTATGGTGGTTCTTCGTCAAACCACACGCCGTGGATTGTGTCACCCTGCCAGCGAGCGCGGCCTTGCGAGTATGGTTTGAAGTAGCAGATTGAAATGCCATCTTCAACGCCATCAGCCGTGTGATGCTTAACCAGAAGATGATCAACAAGGTTCGGAAAGAAAGGAGACTTCTTCCAGCTAATGATGTCCTCTTTCGGTATGGAACCGTAGCCAGGCTCATCATTCTCTTCGATACGACCGCACAGGATGCGTTGAGTCGTTTTGGTTACAGTCTCGTTTGTCTCGCCACCAATCCAGAAGACAACAGGCTCATAGAAACGCTTACCTTTCCACTCCCCGCCATATTTACCATCAGCCGGATAGCCTTTTGTTCCCGGATAACGCCCGGTAAGGTGAAACGCGACTTCAGCAGCACCAGTAAATGACTTACCAAGCTGGTTACCAGCCATAAAACATCGCTCTGGGTAGTCATGCCCGGCGTCGATGAACTCACGCTGTTTGCTGTATGGCGTAAATTCATATAGCAGGTGTGTGTTCCGGTAGTTCTCTTCTTCTTCGAGTAGCTCGAGCAACTCGATTTGCTCTTCGTCGCTCAGGTTATCAAGAATCGCGTCCAGTTCCACGGTTGAATAGCTCCTTGATACGAGAGCGCCGCTTATCGCGATCTCCCTTATCAGGTGTCACGTCTTCAACTTGCGACTGCTCTTTGAGGCCCAAATCACGGGCGATGATGTTAGCGTTGAGAAGGTCAGCGGCTGCGCCAGAGAATTTCTGGTCGTAGATGATGTCTTCCGCTCGTGATGTGACGTCAGAAAAACCTTCCATTGACCGGAAGGTTCCCCATGTTTGCCTGGTGATATCAAGGAAGGTACACAATCCTGAAATAGTCATGGCTCGCATCTTAGGGACATTAGCCTTAATTATTTCTCCCTGATATGAAAATACCTTACCCTCCCATAGCGGGTTATCATCAGCCCACTCGAAGTATTCACAACAAGCAGCCCACAGCGCCTCAGGCGATTCGAATTTAGGATTTCGCCCATGGCTACTGCGGGCCTCCCAAAATCGGTTGCCCTTTGGTGCTGCCATATTCATCTCACTTAATTGTCATTTCAGGTTGAGGACTCTTTCGCGCTTTCAATCAGTGACTGCTTCAGCAATTCGAGTGTGCCAATCGCCTCGCATAAACTGATTTCACCATCGTAATCATGAATGACGCTTTCCAGCCGCTCATAAAGCTCTTGAGTAATTGGGAATTTCTTCTCCTTACCCAAATTGATTACACGGATCACATCATGCTCCGGTAGTGAACAGGTCTAACGCTTCCTTCGATTTACGCACCGCTTCGATAGTGCGGGTCGTGATATCCGAATTAGCGCCGCCTGACTGGAAGTGAATTTTGAATAGCTCAAGCTTCAGCTAGTCAGTGCCAATGAATTGAAATGCTTCTTCTGCGGCTGCGTTCTGGTTCATGACCAGTTTGTAAATCTCTAGCTGGAATTTCTGTTCTTCAGTCATGGGAATAATCTCTGCCATTGTTGGCTCCGTTTATCCGTTAAAAGGGATATCAGTTAAGTTATCCCGTGTAGGGTATAAGCCATTATCAAAGCCACTCTGTAGGGAATGGCTTTTGTGATGGCAATAAAAAAGGCCGCCTGAGCGACCTGCTAGTTGTTCACAACTTCCATTGTTGAAGGTTCAGCATGTCGAAAAATGATCCGCATTTAGGGGTATTTTCCATTCTTGCCCTCTCTTCAGCCGCTTTGTAATAAGCCATTGGCCTTTTCACACCATCGGCACCAGTGATGTATTCAACGCCTCCCTTCTGGTCTTTGTCTTTGTTTACGGAAAACATCGCAACCTCTTCCACTTGTTCGTTATCGATTCAGCGGATGTCTTTCCATCAGTCCGCCACCACAAAGAATCTTTTTTTGCCATAAGGCAGGAGGTTCATCTTTCAGTGGCTGCCAGTGTTATTTCCCCGCTTACTGGCTTGGGTTGTTTCGCGGTACTGCCGTAACTGGTTGCCCAGAATAAATTTCGGTTTCATTATCAAGCCCACCAGTAGATGGGCTTTGTAATGGCTACTTCGCTTTTGCTTCCGCTCGCTTACGCCGGCGCTCTTCTTTCCTCTCGGCTTTTGCCATGTCCATGAATGCCTGCATGATCGAGTTCCGCATCATGTAGCTAACAAAGTGATGATTGACACAGCCGTTGAGGCGCAGCTGCTCGCCATATCTTTTTTCTGATCAAACTCATGACACTTCATATTGAGCTGCGCACTTAAGCTGTTGCGATGCTGAAGTTCTCCGGTGAAGTAGTCATCCAGGACTTTATAGGCTGCATATTTAAATCCGGGGTTTAGCCATGCTGCATAATCATAAGCAACAAACTTCCCGCCATATGTTCCACCGTGTACACCGCGCTCAGTAAAAACCACAGATTCGTGGTTTTTCTCCAGCTCGGCTAAGAACTCTTTGGTCTGCTTGTTTCGCAGGTAGTGGTACGGAGATTCAGATTCACTTTTACCACTGGCTTTCCACATATCAGTGAGGCAGATCATGCCATCTTCACCGATACGAATTGGTTGATTGAAGAGGGTTAATGATTTCATAGCGTGTACCTACTCTTTGAAATGAACCTTTGCCGCACAGGAAACCAGCCCACCGAGGCTCGCCAGCACTAACTGGTATCCTCAAAGGCCCATTCCAAAGGGGCCGGTTCGGTGTAAAAAACATGCGTTGCGGTACGCATTTATTGCAAAAAGCCCCGCATCGCGAGGCTCATTAAATTGACTTTGTGATTTGCAAAAAAATTATTTCAGGCATTGCGTCCTGATGTACTCCTGCAGGTAGTTAACCTGCGCGGTTATCCTGTCGATTCCGCTTCGGAGACGGTAATAATTGAGTTCAGCATCTGCTGTAAGTCTTGGACTTTCTCCATCGCCCATGCTGCTGGCTCCGGTCGTTGACTTTGCACAGGTGGCGGCGACTTGCAGGCGCTTACGACCAGCAGAAACATCAGCACGGAGACTTTCGATAGTCGCGTTAGCATCAGCAAGCTCCTTTGTATATCTGGCATCGAGTTCTGCTACGTCACGTTGACGCTTCTGCATGTCAGCGATTGTGGATGTGGCCTTATCGCGCTGTTCTTTGTAGGCGATTGCGTTATCACGGTAATGATTAACAGCCCATGACAGACAGACGATGATGCAGATAACCAGAGCGGAGATAATCGCGGTTACTCTGCTCATACCTCAATCTCTCTGACCGTTCCGCCCGCTTCTTTGAATTTTGCAATCAGGTTGTCAACCTTATGCTCGAACTGACCATAACCAGCGCCAGGCAGTGAAGCCCAGATATTGCTGCAACGGTCGATTGCCTGACGGATGTCACCGCGATCAATCATCGGTAAAGCGCCACGCTCTTTAATCTGCTGCAATGCCACAGCGTCCTGGCTTTTGGGAGAGAAGTCTTTCAGGCCAAGCTGCTTACGGTAGGCATCCCACCAACGGGAAAGAAGCTGGTAACGTCCAGCGGCTGTTGATTTGAGTTTGGGGTTTAGCGTGACAAATTTGCGAGGGTGATCGGAGTAATCAGTGAATAGCTCTCCGCCAACAATGACGTCATAACCATGATTTCTGGTTTTTTGACGTCCGTTATCAGTTCCCTCTGACCACGCCAGCATATCGAGGAACGCCTTACGTTGATTATTGATTTCCACCATCTTCTACTCCGGCTTTTTTAGCAGCGAAGCGTTTGATAAGCGAACCAATCGAGTCAGTACCGATGTAGCCGATGAACACGCTCGTTATATAAGCGAGATTGCTACTTAGTCCGGCAAAGTCGAGAAGGTCACGAATGAACCAGGCGATAATGGCGCACATCGTTGCGTCGATTACTGTTTTTGTAAACGCACCGCCATTATATCTGCCGCGAAGGTACGCCATTGCAAACGCAAGGATTGCCCCGATGCCTTGTTCCTTTGCCGCGAGAATGGCGGCTAACAGGTCATGTTTTTCTGGCATCTTCATGTCTTACCCCCAATAAGGGGATTTGCTCTATTTAATTAGGAATAAGGTCGATTACTGATAGAACAAATCCAGGCTACTGTGTTTAGTAATCAGATTTGTTCGTGACCGATATGCACGGGCAAAACGGCAGGAGGTTGTTAGCGCAGCCTCCTGCCACCCGCTTTCACGAAGGTCATGTGTAGAAGGCCGCAGCGTAACTATCACTAATGAATTCAGGACAGACAGTGGCTACGGCTCAGTTTGGGTTGTGCTGTTGCTGGGCGGCGATGACGCCTGTACGCATTTGGTGATCCGGTTCTGCTTCCGGTATTCGCTTAATTCAGCACAACGGAAAGAGCACTGGCTAACCAGGCTCGCCGACTCTTCACGATTATCGACTCAATGCTCTTACCTGTTGTGCAGATATAAAAAATCCCGAAACCGTTATGCAGGCTCTAACTATTACCTGCGAACTGTTTCGGGATTGCATTTTGCAGACCTCTCTGCCTGCGATGGTTGGAGTTCCAGACGATACGTCGAAGTGACCAACTAGGCGGAATCGGTAGTAAGCGCCGCCTCTTTTCATCTCACTACCACAACGAGCGAATTAACCCATCGTTGAGTCAAATTTACCCAATTTTATTCAATAAGTCAATATCATGCCGTTAATATGTTGCCATCCGTGGCAATCATGCTGTTAACGTGTGACCGCATTCAAAATGTTGTCTGCGATTGACTCTTCTTTGTGGCATTGCACCACCAAAGCGTCATACAGCGGCTTAACAGTGCGTGACCAGGTGGGTTGGGTAAGGTTTGGGATTAGCATCGTTACAGCGCGATATGCGGCGCTTGCTGGCATCCTGGAATAGCCGACGCCTTTGCATCTTCCGCACTCTTTCTCAACAACTCTCCCCCACTGCTCTGTTTTTGCTATATCAACCGCACGACCTGTACCGTGGCAATCTCTGCATCTTGCGCCCGGCGTCGCGGCACTACGGCAATAATCCGCATAAGCGAATGTTGCGAGCACTTGCAGCACCTTTGCCTTAGTATTTCCTTCGAGCTTTGCCACACCACGGTATTTCCCCGATACCTTGTGTGCAAATTGCATCAGATAGTTGATAGCCTTTTGTTTGTCGTTCTGGCTGAGTTCATGCTTACCGCAGAATGCAGCCATTCCGAATCCGGCCTGTGATTGTGCCATCCCCATAGCAGCCATCACATCAGTACCGGAAAGAGAGTCAGAAGCCGTGGCCCGTGGTGAGTCGCTCATCATCGGGCTTTTTGGCGAATGAAATTTAGCTACGCTTTCGAGTCTCATGGTCTTCCCCTCTTGCCCTGTTTGACCATCAGGACGCCGTTAACTATTACGTGACGCTCGCCTTTGCTGTCTCGGTTGTACTTGAGCACTGTTCCTCTTGCGCAGGAAAGAATCCTCGCCACTTCGGTCTGATTTCCTCGTGTCTGGATAAGAAGCTCTGGTATCGTTTGAATTGTGGCGTTCATACGTTCTCCAGTTCGGTGATTTTTATTCCAAGCCGTCCGCCTGGTACTTTCACACCACGAATTACGCGAATGTCATCGAATTGCTCGTCGTCTTCCGCAAATCCGGCGTGGATAAGAGAGTCGAGTAAACCTTTCAGGATGTTATCGAGGTCGCGGCGGCGGGAGTCTGGAACGTCTGCGATGACTTTGATGCGGAGTCGTGATTTGGTGAAAATGTCTAACTTGAGTTGGCGGATTATTTGCTGAACTTCTTTTCGGTATTTCTGGCCTTTATCGCTGATGTAGTATTGGTTTCCCCGTCTTCGCCAGTAGGTATTCACCGACGGCGGGTATGGAAGCACAAACTGATATTCGTTCATGACTTAATCTTCCCCTCCTTCAGCAGTATCGCCTGCGTCCTGATTACGCCTTCGAGGTGGTAAAGTCTGGCGTCTTTGTTGTCGAGGTTATGGGTGCGTCGGTCGATTTCATCGTGACACGAGCTACAAGCCCATGCGCCGATCAGGTCGTCAGGTTTCATTCCCGTTCCGCAAATTCCAGCCATCCGGTAATGTGCCAGAACTGTAGTTTCAGGATTGCCATTGCATACGCCGTAAATACGTACCTGACATTCTCTGCCGCGCGCTTCTTTGCGTAGGTTAGCCATTAAGCAGCCTCCCCTGTTACTTTCAGCATTCCGTTATCGAGCAGCTTTCTGGTCAGCCACTGTTGACCACGCCCGGTGATTTTTGTGGTGAACGATATCTGTATTCCGTGATTTGTGTTGACCGCTGTTTCTTTCACTGTGAAATAGCCGCGATCCATATATTCCTGCATTGGCACATTTCGCCGGGAACCTGAAGCAATAAGGATTTTGTGATCGCGCATCCATGCAAACAGTTTGTTTGGACCAATACCGACAACCTTTGCAAAGTTTCCAATCAAAATTCCGCTGGCCTCGCCAACGCGATCGGCAAACTCAACTTTAGGTGCGGCAATTGCGAGCTGGTTTTCCAGTTGCATTTTCTGCTCAGCAAGGTCAGCAGCAAGGCGCAACGCTTCCGGTAGCGTTTTGGGGATATTAACCGCAGCTTCTTCAAGCTCTCGCCAACGGTCAACAAGACGAGCGGTGAATTCCGGCGACAACTGGGCTACAACGACAATACTGTCTCGCTTACCTTGTTCGCCCTCAAAAACGTAAGCCTCTACGCCACGAAGTAATCCTAAGTTATTGATTTTTTCGAAAACCACCATTGGGGGATTTCGGATCACACCTCGAGCCGCCAGTCGTTCAATAGATTGTTTCACCTTGTCATGACGACTTCCCACCAACTCAGCGATTTCAATGCTTGTCATTTTGATGGCATTGCCATTTATTAACTCATTCATCGTCTTCTTCCTCGTACATTGAGCTATTCGGATCGCTCATCAGTTCTGCGCAGCAATCGGAGCACACGTGAACTTCCAGAAAATGCAGCTTTTGACCGCAATTAGCGCACGTTAAAGCTCGCTCGACGCTTTCTTTCTGGTATTGAAGGGATTGGGATGGGCTAAGCATTATTGGCGTCCTGCATCATGAGAAATACAATCATGGCGGCGCGGAGTGGGTTGTTGTCTATGGTAATAAATTCACAAAATCTATCTGCCTCCCACCAATATTCATTCTTCATTCCAGGATTATTTCTTTCGTATGCACATATGCTGATATGATGTTTTGCGATTACAGGCCATGAGGCGCTCGGATCATTGCAGTAGTCAGGTAAAGGGTTTAATGGCTCAAAAGTTGTATCAGCATTTCCGTAATACCATTTGTTGGTGTTATTCCCTGATGTTTCCGGTTTACATGCCCAAAGGCCTTTAAAAATTATGTCTCCTACCATTCTGTTAATTTCAAAATCACTTAACTGTGAATAATCCATTGTCATTTCCTCGCACGATGTCTTAGCCACCGGATATCCCACAGGTGAGCCGTGTAGTTGAAGGTTTTTACGTCAGATTCTTTTGGGATTGGCTTGCGTTTATTTCTGGAGCGTTTCGTTGGAAGGTATTTGCAGTTTTCGCAGATGATGTCGGTGAAACTTCGTCGCTGTCGCCTCATGCCGCCCTGTCTCCCCATCTTGCTTTCCACTCCAGAGCCAGTCTCGCTTCGTCTGACCACTTAACGCCACGCTCTGTACCGAATGCCTGTATAAGCTCTAATAGCTCCGCAAATTCGCCTACACGCATCCTGCTGGTTGACTGGCCTATTACCACAAAGCCATTCCCGGCAAGGTTAGGAACAACGTCCTGCTGCTTTAATGCTGCGGTAAACACACACTTCCAGCTTTCTGCATCCAGCCAGCGACCATGCCATTCAACCTGACGAGAGACGTCACCAAGGCAAGCCCAAAGCTTTCGATTCTGGTCTAAGCTGCGGTTGCGTTCCTGAATGGTTACTACGATTGGTTTGGTTGGGTCTGGAAGAATTTGCTGTACTGCGTGAATAGCGTTTTGCTGATGTGCTGGGGATCGAATTTCAAAGGTTAGTTTTTTCATGACTTCCCTCTCCCCCAAATAAAAAGGCCTGCGATTACCAGCAGGCCTGTTATTAGCTCAGTGATGTAGATGGTCATTGCTTCATCTCCCTTTCCATTTCATCAATGTCAACGTCATCAGGAAGATGGGAACAATACGCTGCTATACCATGATGATTTATCTCATACCCTTTAAACGTTACCATCTGGCGCGTAATCTCAACTTCGTTCAGGAATCCGTCATCGCATAACTGCCTGGCTATTTTCGATTTGGTCTGGATTATTGGTAGTGCCTGTTCTTTCAAAGCGCATGATATTTGTGCATCCCATGCCTTTTCGAGAATGGCTAATTGTTTTTTATTCATTTAATACTCCGTCACGTTTTCCTGTCGCCACGCCTCGTCATATTCCGATTTCGGCATATTGGCGATGTAGCTATATGGCGATCCTGATTCAAGTTGCAGGAACTGGTGCGATTGCTCGTCAAGGAACAACGGGACACCACCTTCCCAACCTTCGCCGTTACGTTGTTTTTCAAGCATCAAAACAGATGCCGGAGATGCCAGTAGCTGTTCGTCCTTCTCTGACATCTTTTCACCACTCTGAACTCTCTGTAACGCTCTCTCACGAGCCTTGTTACGCCAGATGATGAAAAGGTTGTCTGTCAGGTCTGTTATCGCTCCAGAGCCTTTTACGTCCATTTTCCCGGTTGGTTTTTCTTCGCTGTCTCCTTTTCGCGAGTGAGTAACGAGAATGACGTGGGAGTTTGTTTTGTTTTTGAAGTCGCAAATCGAGTCAACAAACGCTTTCTGCCCGTTATAGTCATCGTCGCCTATGCCACATTTCATCAGGCTGTCGATGATGAATAACTGGATACCGTATCGGCGGCGAGCGTAGTCGAATATTTCGATCAGCCTGTCGGCTTTCGCCGTTCCGGTCAGGCCAAACACCCAAAGTCTTTCGTCATAAAATTTAAATGCAGAGTCAATTTCCAGCACTGGCGGCATCTTGCAGCACGTCGCCTGACGGGTAAGGCGCTTAAGGAGAATACCAGGCTTCAGCTCAAGTGACGCGATGCACGTCTTCACACCCTGACGCATTGCCTCAAGTGCCATATGCCCGACAACCTCCGTTTTTCCGTGACCGTTCACACCATTGACCAGCGTCAACTCTGCCTCACGGAACTGGAATTTATCTGCCAGAGATTTCCACGGTGGATTAAACAGATACTGCTGCTTGCCGTAGAAAGCGTTGATAGTGTCCTGGTAAAACTCTCGCGCGCTGTAGAGTTCTTCGGGGTCGAAGTAGGATGCCGTGCCGATGTACTGCCAGATTTCATCCTCGGTAACACCGTTCATCAGGCATTCGTTGATGTCTTTGTACGGCAGTGTAACAAGACGGCAACGATGTTCACCGAGTCGGCTTGCGATTTCCCTTGCGGCTTCACGACCAACATCATCAACGTCCATCGAGATGAATATTTCCTCAAACCTGTCGAGATTGTGATACTCAAACTCAATCCACTGCTGCTTAGCGCCTTTCCCGCCACCAAACGGCACGGATAACGCCGAGATGCCGTATTGCGCATAGCTCATACAATCAATTTCGCCTTCGCAAAGTACAACCGCCCTCACGCCAGCGTCCAGAGCCTGCCATCCGAACAGACAAGGTTCGCAATCACCTTCTGCCATAATGACTTTCTTCCCGTCCGGGCGCTCAGTGCTGATTCGCTTGACCTGCAACAACTCACCATCGCGTTTGTACGGAAGCACCAGAGCATCCAGTTCCCGCTCTCCATTCCACACCTTGCCGCTGACAACCTCGTAGCGCTTTACGATTTCTGGCGATATGCCACGCGATTGCAGGTACTCAAGATGGGATTCTGTTCTGGTAACGTAGCGGGCGATTTTCTTGCGGTCAGGTCTGGAGAATTTTTTCTCACGTTTGGCATCGAAATGGTGATCGTCATCCTTGATACCGAGAAATGCTTTCGCTTCCTGCATAGCCTGATGCAGGTTAATTCCACGACATGCCATCCACAAATCAAGCATGTCACCGCCGTCTCCCTCAGCGAAATCAGCCCATTTTTTCTTGCCGCTAATGTTGACCTTAAGGCTGTTTCCCTTGTCACCGTTGACGTTACCGGCAACCCACTCATGCCCCTCTTTCTTGCCGTTTGGCAACAGGTGCGGAGCCACCCTGTCAACCTGCGCCCAAAGCAGGTCGCTCAGTTCACTTGGAGTCATTACGCTGACCTCAGATCGAGACGGTTAAACCAGAACTCAACGAATGCAGAACTAAGCCAGCCATGGTTATAGCCAGCGATAAGTAACGATTTGATTCTGGATTTCATGGTTCACCTGTCGAAAAACACGTAGCCAGTTTTCGATACGGTGATTGCGGATGATGGTTTGGATTGTGGTTGAATAGTTTCTGGCTTCTCGTCGTTCCAGCGTTGACCGTTCAGGTAGCTCGATGGTAACAACCTGTCGAACCCGAACTGCTTACCGAGCCTGCACGCAATGTCTTCTGCCAGCATCGTGGCAAACTCGCTTGCCGTCCCCCTGGTAGTTTTACGCCATTCCCTGAACTGTGTTCTGAATGCTGAAGCTGCGTTTTTCTTCCCGGCTTTCCGCATGCCTGCACACCAGAATATTTCCTCGAATGCCTTGTCGGTTTCTTCGTGACGGTCAGGAGTTTTTTCACACTCTGTTCGGACATGTTCGAACATAATGTTTTTAGGTTCATTGACTGGTTCAAAAGAGTGATAGGTTCTGGGGGCAGCTCCTGCCCCACCTGATTCTGGTTGGATTTGTTGTGCATTATCCAGCGTCAGATAAAAAACGTTTGACTGGTTAAGCTCTCCTTTTCTTCTGAATTCCCTTTTCAAAAGCCCCATCTCTTCCAGTGCCCTAATGTGACTTTTTACTGTCGATCTGCTCACCTCACACTGGTCAGCGACATGTTGATATGAAGGCCAGCATTCGCCATTATCATTGGCGTTATCGGCAAGTTTAATCAGAACCAGTTTTCTCAGTGGGTTGCCAACCTTTATATTCATGGCCTTAGCCATAAGATTCATGCTCATTTTGACTTCTCCGAAGTTTTGTACCTGTTAAGTATTTCTCTCAGTGGCACAGCTATTGCTGGATTAACCCCCTGATAAAACTGGTCACGTAGCACATCTTTTCGGTGATTAACGCGTTTATTTTCCTGCGTTTTTCGCATATAATTACCTCGTTGGATGTTATTAAAATTCCATTTGTATTTGATCAGAACGCTCGGTTGCCGCCGGGCGTTTTTTATTGGTGATTCCATCAAGCGCATACTTAAAAGCCCTACTAATCGGACTGATGTCTGATGCCATTCCGAAAGCACACAAGACCGAAGCAATAAATCTCCAGTCCGTTCTGCTTATCTTTGATTCATGACAGCCAATCATCTTTGCCAGACCGCGCTGTGTAAGCGTTGACAGGTTGATGAGTAAATCTGTTTCTGCGCGATCAACGTCACGCTGTGATAGTTTGCTGTAACTTGTTTGTTCCATTTCTTATGATTTCCAATAGTGAATATTACGCATCTGTTGATGCGTTTTTTGTGGGGACGAATCATCCCCGACCTGATTGTTTAAAGAGCGGTGTTACTTATGCTGCCTGATTCGGTTTTGGAAACAGGTGTGGCAAATCGGGGCGAATTTCGTAAGCCTTGATCTGCCCTCCAGTGGCGTTAACGATGGCGGTAACTTTCTCTGGAGAGACCAACCCGCCTTTCAGCCATTTGTGTACTGCTGGCTGCGTTACACCACACTTGTCGGCAAGGCGCTTTTGGCTACCGACAATTTTCAAGGCTCGTTGAATTACTAAATTCATGAGCATACCTCTTGTGGTCATTACTTATAACCAAAGATAACTCAAGTTATAAAAAATAGCAATAACCTTTATTATTTTACTTTGGATAACCGTAGTTATAGATTTGTGGGTATGAAAACATTCGCAGAAAGACTAAATGCAGCCATGAGCTCAGCAGGTGTGTCGCAATCACAGCTTGCTGACATGGTTGGAATATCTCAGCCAGCCATACAGAAGATGTCATCCGGTAAAACAAACGGATCTCGCAAGATGGTTGAATTAGCCAATGCTTTAAAAGTACGCCCTGAATGGCTTAGCTCAGGTATTGGTGAAATGAGGGATGGTGCACATGAAGAGCCATCGAATGTGCGTGAGTCATCGTTAAAAGCGGTGGTATGGGAAGACATAAAAAGAAACGATGACGAGTTTGTCGCATTGCCTCTTCTTAATGTTTCTCTTTCCGCCGGGAGTGGTAGCTGTGAGTTAGAGGAATCATCTGAGTTCTCTTTGGTTTTCAGAAAGTACTATCTGAAAAAGATGGGGGTATCTGAAAGCTCTGCCAAGCTGGTTAGGGTGATAGGCCAAAGCATGGAGCCAACCCTTCACGATGGTGATGTTGTTGGAGTCAACACGCAAGACACCACCATCAGAGATGGTAAAACCTACGCTATTTGTCAATCTGATTTACTAAGAGTAAAGACATTAATAGCCACACCTACATCCGTGATAATCAGATCAATAAATCGCGAAGAGTACCCTGATGAAGTAATGGATAGAGATGAGTTTCATGAAACAGTAAGGATTATTGGCAGAGTATTCTGGTCATCACATAGCTGGTAGCCAGTGGCCTGAAGAGACGTTTGGGTGATTCCAATTGTGATTTATGAAAAGTCAATTGCGCCAGATTAGCGATGATGACAAACCACTATGTCTTATCCTCAACATGAATACATTCATCGTAACCACAACAGGGAGTTTAACGAATGAATACTATTGAAAATAATGATGTTTATGTGTATATAGGCGATATTCATCGTGATGGTTATCTTGATCTAACCAATAAAATCAAGAAGCGTAAGTCACAACATGGATTAAAAGAGAATGTTATCTTCTGTGTTGCTACTTATGGCGGTGATCCTAATGCTGGTTATCGTATAGGTAGGGCTCTCCAGCACTATTATGAAACGGTAACACTTTTAGTTGTTGGGCCGTGCAAAAGTGCTGGTACACTAATAGCCATAGCTGCGAATAAACTTGTTATTGGTGACATGGGTGAGCTCGGGCCATTAGATATCCAACTGAAAAAAAACGATGAAATAGGTGAGATGAGCTCTGGTTTAGCCATTATGACAGCTCTCGATGCACTGAAGGAGCGCTCTATTTCAGCGTTTAACTCATACCTTGTTCAGATAAAATACGAAAACCAGATAAGCACTAAAATATCTGCTGACATCGCAACCAGACTTACAGAGGCATTGATAGCCCCCATGGCTGCTCAGATAGATCCAATAAAACTTGGTGAGCATCAGCGTGCGATGAGCATTGCTATCACTTATGGTCAACGGTTAGCAGACAAGCCAAGTAGTCTAAAAGAAGGGGCGTTAAGCAAACTCATCGCTTCGTATCCTTCACATGGATTTGTTATCGACAGAAAAGAAGCCAAGGAACTTTTCAAGTGTGTTGAATGTCCTAAAGGTATAACAGAAATACTCGATAATTTTTTCTGTGATAAGATTCATAGTGGTGAAATCCCAACGTTTGGAAAACCAAGGGTGATGGATTTCCCTCTTACTACACAAGATAAAGAGGACAATACTAATGCCGAAGAATCTGCAACCGGAGATGGAAATTCTCAACAAAATGTTGGAAAGCCAGATCCAAGAAAGTCGCAATCTGGCAAGAAAAGCGGAACAGCACCTGAACGAGATCAAAAAAGAACTGGAGCCGTATCAATTCAACAACCAGATGAACAGCAACCTAATGCGTGATCTCTTTGCTCTGTAATTAATCCCTCACACCCCGGCCTTAGCGTCGGGTTTTCTTTGCCTCTCGATCCCCCTTCCCAACAACACATAACCATTTGTATTTATTGGAAAACTAATAGATACAACTTGCTAAACAGTGCAATTCTGATCCCTGCCCATCACCTTCATCCTCAACATTTACAAAAATAAAATACCTTTGTTATCCATTACTTATAACTTATTTACCACAAAATATAAACTAAGTTATTGACCACGCCTATAACCTAAGTTATCTTTAAGCCATCAGCAGGACGCAGGAAGCCAAACGGAACAGATTGGCAGGCTCTTTAACATTGATGGAATGGGGATGATTCGTCCCCACCAAAGAGAGGTTGGCTTTGGGATTTGATGAATGCGCAGGTCGATGCACTAACGCTTAGCGGTGAGCACCTGCCTTTGGGGCAGGATGGGTAGCCGCAATCAGGAGATCGACACCTGACATCAAATCACCAAAGTCAATCATCGGAGGTATCCAGTGAAAGCAAGAGAGATTCGCAAACTCGAACGCGCTCGTAAGCACAAAGAGGCGACAGCAAAACGTAAAAATATTGACCGTGTTTCAATGGTGGTTTCGCTAGCAGGAGCGAATAGGAAGAAGGTTGAATGTGGTTCGTGCTGCCTGCCAAACGTAGCCATTTACGCGGCAGGCTACCGGAAATCAAAACAACTGACGGCGAGGTGACGATCCCCCGCCGTCGAGGAACTAAATTAGCTCATCAGCTTTACCAGCAAAGCGCATATAACACTCATAGAACCAGACGTCAGGTATAACAAATTTCTCTTTACCTGACGCGCTGTAAGTCACACCTGAGCGATGGAGAAGGCCTTTTCTCATAAGAGATAAAGCGACCGGATCGCCGTGCTTAAGTACGATTTTGTTATTTGCCATAACAGCAAATGCTAAAACCTCTTTTTCCTGAATACTCAGAGAATTGAACAGGCGCTCAGTCTCCACAATTACTTTAGCCTCATCTCTCTTACTGAGATATTTTTTATATCTGTCTGAAGATGCCAGAAATATAAACTCCATCACCCTGTTCAGAACATAACTGATACACAAAAGCATTGCGTAATACATCCAGTGATCTGGAAGTATTTCGGGGTTCCTTATATCTACCCACTCTTTAATTGATGCTGGGGTAATTATTATCAAGGCAATTAAAATAATAAGCATATGAATTAACTGTTGTAGCGTAAGACCACGCAGGAAGAAGCGTAACAGTTCCTGCCACCAGTTACTCATCGGTGAATCTCCATCATTCTCTCTGTAGGGGTGAATAGAGTTTATCCGATTTCTCGCTGTAGGGGTACACGAGAACCACCGAGCCTGATGTGGTTAAAAGACAGGCACAATCTTTACTACCGCAATCCACTATTTAAGGTGATATATGGAAGAACAAGCAAACAAGATTCTCGTAGAACTACTGCAAAAAGCCAGCAATGGAATAGATGCTGCTGTTTCATTTAGCCAGGCACAGATTCCTGATGTTGTTCATCAGTTGCTGCTATGGAATATGGTTGACAGTCTGATTAAAACATTAATGGCCATTCTAACAATCCCACTAGTTTTCTGGTTTATGAAGAAGCAGTGCCAAAGAGTTGAGACAGGTAAAATCGGTGATGAAGGATATTCATGGGAGAAAGGAAATCACAAATACAGGCCGACAATGGTTTGGGATAGCAAAGGTGATATTAATCTTCTTATCGTGCCATTGGTTGGAGTTTTGACTCTGTGGGGGATTTTTATTATTGGTGTAGTAACCAATATGACTTGGTTAAAAATTTGGCTAGCCCCAAAGCTTTACCTTATCGAATATGCAGCATCATTGGTTAAGTAATTTCAGGCCGCATAGTCGGCCTTTATTTTTGGCATAAATAACAGAATAAATACTGCACTGAATTATTTGAGGTGAGATATGACAAAATCATGGAGCGTACCTTTTCCTGAATCAGAAACTGAACATGATGGAATGCCTGTTTTCTGGAGATTCCAGGCGACAGTTGAAGAAGATGGGATAAAAATATTCGCACTTCAATATATAGCTTTTCATCAGACAGAGCATTATGCATGGTTGGTTCCTGCGCATTGGATTGTTAATTTTAAACCAGCACCAAATCAGTGGTTACAGGAATGGAAACAAAGGAGAAATAGATATGCAATTAAGAAAGTAGCAAAAAATGCAGAAAGATCTTTTGCATTCCCAACGAAGAAACTTGCCATTGAGAGTTTATTGCGCCGGAAGAAATACCATTTAATGAGAATCAAACAAGATTTAGCTGTTGTATCAACTCTTGTTGATGGGATGAAGAATATTGATACATCAACACCAGATATTGAATATAACTTTGGACACAACCAAGAAACAGAAAATTGGGTATTTTATTAGTACGAATAAGCACTGTGTATTCATTCCAACGAGTGAATACACGGAGCAATGTCGCTCGTAACCAAACAGGAGCCGACTTGTTCTGATTATTGGAAATCATTCCTTGATAGTCTTGCCGCTCTATATGAGCGGCATTCTTTTGGTCTGGAGAAAAATATGGAATACGAATTAATGAGAGTAATTGATTTTATCAGCGCGAAATGGGCTGAATTCGAAGCATTTTGTGAAGACAACGGAGACAACCCGGACGACATCATTGATGTTCTTGAAAAGAATCAATAGCAAATAGCCGCCTGTTGGCGGCTTTACCGCATACCAATAACGCTTCACTCGAGGCGTTTTCGTTATGTATAAATAAGGAGCACACCATGCAATATGCCATTGCAGGGTGGCCTGTTGCTGGCTGCCCTTCCGAATCTTTACTTGAACGAATCACCCGTAAATTACGTGACGGATGGAAACGCCTTATCGACATACTTAATCAGCCAGGAGTCCCCAAAAATGGATAAAACACTTATGGCTATCCAGACTAAATTCACTATCGCCGCTTTTATTGGCGACGAAAAGATGTTTCGTGAGGCCGTCGAAGCCTACAGAAAATGGAGGTCAAAATGATTCCGGTAGAACTGGCGAAAACTCCAGAGTTAAGTCGATTAAAAAGAGAATATCACATTGCTGAGGCTCGTTACTGGCGTAAAGCGGGAGATAAATCAAAGAAACAACTTTGCTTATGGCAGGCGCAAAGAGAGCGCATGAATGAGCGCGAATTTCTTTCCGCCCCATCCGAATTACCATTCTGAGGCAAATTATGGGAACTGCGACATTAATACTCGGTGAATCTGGCACCGGAAAATCAACCAGCATGAGAAATATCAATCCAGAGGAAGCAATTCTTATAAAACCAATAGGCAAGCCGCTACCATTTAAATCAAAAGATTGGCTTGCATGGGATTACGGTGCAAAAAAAGGAACCGTAGTTACCACTGACAAATGGGACGTAATAGTTGCCGTAATTAAGCGTGCTCACGAATACGGGAAAAGAATCGTTATTGTTGATGACTTCCAGTATGTGATGAGCAATGAGTTTATGCGCCGCTCAGAAGAAAAATCGTTTGATAAATTTACTGAGATAGGCCGCCACGCATGGGAGGTGATTAAGGCTGCACAGGATGCACCTGATGACCTGAGAGTCTATTTTCTTGCGCACACCGAAGAAACCCCTATGGGGCGCGTGAAAATGAAAACTATCGGCAAAATGCTGGACGAGAAAATCACTGTCGAAGGCATGTTTACTATAGTTCTTCGCACCCTTACCCGTGATGACCAGTTCTTTTTCACCACAAAAAACAACGGTGCAGACACTGTTAAATCCCCAATGGGAATGTTTGATTCCAATGAGATTGATAACGATCTCTCTTTTGTCGATGCCACTGTTTGTGATTACTACGGCATCAATAATGTTCATCAAATTAAGGAAAACGCCGCATGAGCAACGTGATTTTTACTTATAACGAAGAAGCAGCACTGACCGCAGGGCAAGGTGGTTTTATTAACGAAACTGGCGCTCATATCATTACCATTACTGAAGCAGAACTAAAGCAATCAGAAAAAGGAGCCAAATTTATTGAGTTTTCTGGAGAATCCGACGACGGACGTAAAATCCAGTATCTTAGCGTTTGTGTTCAGAAAAATGACGGCACGGAAAACAAATTTGGCGCAAATGTCGTTCACGCTATGATGGGGTGTGCCGGGATTGGACAATTAACGCAACATATGGTTTCCGCCAGTAAATTTGTTGCACCTGAATTTCATGGAAAGAAAATCGGGTTAGTGCTCCAGAAAGTATTAACCACAAACAAAAAGACTGGCGCAGACAGCTACCAGATGGAAATACGCATCCCGTTTATTGCACAAACAGGTCAAACCCTTAAAGAAAAGGCGGAAGGCAAGCAACCAGAAACTATCGCCAACATGGTTGCCAGCCTCAAAGATAAAGACAATCGCTCTAAAAACGTAAGCCATAATCATGCAGATGATTATGGTTACAGCCAGAACGATTACCCTCCTTTCTGATTACTGAAAATAAGGCTCCCATTATGCCAGCGCCTCTGTATGGTGCGGATGACCCGCGCAATTGCTCCGGTAGCTCCAAGGCGGAGGTGCTGGAAAATATCAAAAACATTTTCGACACGTTTATTGATCTGCCACCAGAAACAAAAGCAGAACGGATGTACCGACGCGATATACAACTCGCGTTAAAAGATGAGAAGGACCGAACAAACGAAACAGCAATGAGACCGTTGCGAAAAGCGACAATAGACAAATTCCCTGAATATATCGACCCGCGCCTGCGTAATTACCGCTCACGCTATGGCGCTATCAGTAATGACTGAGGAATTTACCATGAGAGGACTTGCATACAATCCCGGCATTCTTCCGGCAGAAATGATTATTCGCCAACGCGTAAAGCCAATGCCATCGAGAGAGGAATTTCTTAAGAGAAAGAGTTTCGGTTCTGTTAATGACAACAAATATCTGAATGCGATGTGGCGCAAAGGAGGCAACCAGTGAGCGGAAAAAGAATGACTAACAGAGAGCTTGTCGATGCCGCGATTAAGCTTGCTGGTGATTTTTATTCAATGATGGGGTACACGCATCGCCCAGGCTTCAAATATTGGGAGTCTCCTCACCCGCAAGAACAACAGGTGTTTGAAATGGCCTGCCGTGCTTTTGAGGTTATTCGCGGTTCTGATGTGATGGACGCCGTTGCCGACTTGGAGGATGAAGAGTGAACAAGATTGACTATCAGGCACTGCGTGATGCGGCAGAACGTGCAATTCCGGCACCGAAACGCCGTACAGGCGTTGCAGCGGCGAAACGAGCAGCAAAGAAACGCAGGAGAGCAAAACGATGAAAAACCGTAAAGCAAAGATTCTGTTAGCTCGCAGAAACGGTGTTGGGGTCTGGCGATGGTTGAGGATTAGTAACAGACGGTTGAGGTTGACGGGGTTTTTAGGGGTGATGGGTCACAGTTGTTGCAACAAGCCCAGCGCGGCACAAAACCGCTGGAAAAACCACTTGCGCACTAAAGGAGAGTGATGTGCCAACATTATTCAGAAAAGAATATCCGCGAAAAAGTAGAGCGACAGAATTTTTGTTTCTCATTCTGTTTATCGTGTTGATGATACCGATATCCCCGCTAATTTTTGTCTGGGCAATCGGAAAAATAATTGAGCCAGTTATTGAATTGTATAACGACGTGGTATGGGCGTCGTTCAACACACTGCACAACAAAATCAACCCATATAAGGAAAGCTGATATGACCACTATTACCAGAGAAAACGCGGAGATTAAATCATTCATCACTGGTTTCCTGAGCGACGCGGCGCACGATAAACAATCGTCAAACAGCCTGCTTGCCAATGTGTTTCGTATCGCACTGGCATCGCTGGAAGCAGAGCCAGTGGCGTGGAAGGCAACCTTCACGCAAATTGACAATGAATATAATACGTTCACTGCTCTGTATTCTGACAAAGCAGAAGTCGAACGGTGGGTGCGACTGCATGAAATAGGTGACTTTCGGGCAGAAATAACACCGCTTTACGCAGCGCCGCCAGTGCAGGCACAGGGCATAGCGATTGCAATAAACGAACTGGTGGCTCTGTCCCCACGCCTGGATAAACAGGCGGTGGAAACTCTTTCAATGGCCGTGGCACATCTACGCAAACTGGTTAAGAAGCAGATACAGGCTAAGGACTAACACATGAGCACTTTAACTAACGACGAGCTGTTTGGCGAAATGCTGGGGCGTATTAATCACCTTGATGTGCGGGATGATATTGAGTGTCGGGCTTATGAAATCGCCATGGCTTCGCTGGCAGCAGAACCGGTGGCATGGCTGCATTCAGACAATGGCTTAGGTATTCCGGCAATAACGAGGAGTAAAAACATTGCTGACAGTTGGTTATCAAAGGGCTGGTATGTTCAGCCGCTATATATAGCCAAGCCAGTGCCGGTGGTGCCAGATGCTCGTCCGTCTTTAAATAATGGCATAGTCGGCTTTGATGAAGGCTGGAACGCCTGCCGCGCAGCCATGCTTCATGGTGCCGAACCTGTAAGCCAAACTTACAAGTCACAACACACGCAGTTTGAACAAGTTGCTGACCTCTACGAAATGCAATTTGATGACGGTCGCACTTGTGCCTTTCACACTGATGCGCAAAAGGCTGCGCAATGGCTTCAGGCATGCGACGGAAACAGGGTTCAGGAATACGTGAAGCTGGAGCGATTGCGTAATGCGCTATCGGGCAACTCTCCGGTAACTCCGGATGGTTGGATAAGCTGTAGTGAGCGGACGCCGAACGACGCGCAGTGGTGCGTAGTGAACACAAAATACGGGTATTACGTGCAATGCTGGTCTGAAGGTCAAGGGTGGCTTGGTGATGATATCAGCATCCCTGAATGCGATGTAATCAATTGGATGCCGCTACCGGAACCTCCGCAGGAGGTTAACCGTGGCTAACCTGCAACTAGCCGTTAAAGGTGAATACTTCGATGCCATAATTCGTGGAGAGAAAACGGAAGAGTATCGCCTGTGTAATGACTACTGGAATAAGCGAATCATGTTCCGGGAATATGACCGCCTGATTATCACAAAGGGATATCCGAAGCGCGACGACTCCAGTCGCAGAATTGACGTCCCGTATAACGGATATGAAGTGAAGACAATCACACATCCACACTTCGGTGATAAACCGGTAAAGGTGTTCGCGATAAAGGTGAATATCGGCAATGAATAACAATCCTCGCACTCGCGGG
Organism: Escherichia sp. MOD1-EC5950; assembly: GCF_002965345.1. Classification (NCBI taxonomy): domain Bacteria; kingdom Pseudomonadati; phylum Pseudomonadota; class Gammaproteobacteria; order Enterobacterales; family Enterobacteriaceae; genus Escherichia; species Escherichia sp. MOD1-EC5950. The sequence continues at coordinate 120,942 of NZ_PTSR01000004.1, read as the reverse complement.
GATTTCTTTTATCTGAACTCGCTACGGCGAGTTTTGTTTTATGGAGACAAGAAATGTCAGATTTGGCTATGAAGATTTTGAAATGGCAAACGACTGGCGATGTCGGCATCAGTAGCGCAACTCTTGCCTCAATCGCATGTGGACTGAAAAAGAATATCTATGGTCATCACTTCGGCGCTCCACATGACGCAGCCGACTTCCGGCGATGCGTTGCACTTGTCGAGCAGATTCCAGAAATCAGAAATTCATTCGACAAGGTTGCAAAGCGCGTTCCGGCATTCAAAGGCATCCTCAACGAATGGGATTCCCTCGTTACTCTGTTGAAGTCTGAAATGAAGATACACGGAAACAAAGCGCCAGAGACTTACAGAAGAATCAGCGAGCTACGCAAGGACTAACCATGGAATCACACAGCCTCAAACCCAATGAGGCATGTTAACACCCCCCCTTTCATTCCAGCACCGGAGAAAACAATGAGCGAAGTTAACTTAATTGTGCCCAATGACTGGGTAACAGAGCAAAAACTGATCGAAATTACAGGTTTACGCCCAGGAACCATTGAGAGAGCACGTAAACAATCCTGGCTTGTCGGTCGTGAATATCTCCATGTTGCACCGGACGGTATTCCAAAAGAAAACAGCGAATGCATGTATAACCGCAAGGCTATCGACCAGTGGGTTGAAAGTATGTCAAAAAAACAGCCTGGTGCGCGTCGATGAAGAACCGTTTATGCTTAATACGCTCTTGGGCGTCAGGAGGGAACAATGGCTAAGACAGCATACCCAACAGGCGTTGAGAACCATGGCGGATCACTCCGCATATGGTTTATGTATAAAGGCACACGAGTACGGGAAAGTCTCGGTGTGCCGGATACACCAAAAAACAGGAAAATAGCTGGCGAGCTACGAGCGTCTGTTTGTTTTTCCATTAAGACGGGTAATTTCGACTATGCCGCTCAGTTTCCGAACTCTCCCAACCTGAGAAAATTTGGTGCGGAAAGTAAGGAAATTACCGTCGCAGACCTGGCTGAGAAATGGCTGGATCTGAAAAAGCTGGAAATCAGTACCAATGCGATGGGGCGTTACAGCTCCATTGTAAGAAATATGGTTCCCCGAATCGGAGGCAACAGACTTGCATCTGCTGTGACTCAGGAAGAACTGCTGTTCATACGAAAGGATTTGCTGACCGGATATCATGTTCTGAAACGAGGGCAAAAAACACCCATTAAGGGACGTTCCGTGCCGACAGTTAATAACTACATGAACACCATGGCGGGGATGTTTCAGTTCGCAGCCGACAGCGGATACATCAAAGAAAATCCGTTCGCAGCCATTTCGCAACTGAAGAGATCACGAACGGAACCTGATCCGTTAACCCGTGATGAGTTTGTCAGGTTGATTAACGCATTTAAGCATCAGCAGTTAAAAAATATGTGGTCACTAGCTGTTTATACGGGAGTTCGCCACGGGGAGTTGGTTTCTCTGGCATGGGAAGATATAGACCTGAAGGCAGGGACAATGACGATCAGAAGAAACCACACATTAACGAAAGAGTTCACTCTTCCTAAAACCGAAGCGGGAACAAACCGTGTTATCAACCTAATTCAACCAGCAATAGACGTGCTTAAGAATCAGGCTGAAATGACACGGCTTGGTAAGCAGTATCAGGTTGAAGTGAAACTTCGTGAGTATGGTCGAACTGAAATGCATCCGTGCACTTTTGTCTTCAATCCGCAAATCGTTACGCGTAATGGCCTTGCCGGGCACCATTATGCAGTTGGGTCGATTAATCAGTCATGGGAAACTGCAATGCGACGCGCCGGGATTCGCTACCGCAAAGCATATCAGTCCAGGCACACTTATGCATGTTGGTCTTTGACCGCTGGAGCTAACCCTAACTTCATCGCGAAGCAAATGGGACACTCTGATGCTCAGATGGTTTATCGCGTTTACGGATCGTGGATGGCAGAAAACAATCAGGATCAAGTATCAATTTTAAACCAGAAATTGAGTGAGTTTGCCCCATCCATGCCCCACGCTGTGGGATCGGATGTAATTAAACAAGCATAGTCAACAGGTTACAAAACCTACACCTGCATGGACATCACTTCCTGATACGCCGCCACCAGCTTATTACGCACCTGAATCCCCATTTGCATCGAAACCGACGCTTTTTGCATCTCGGTCATCACATCGTTTAGCGCTACGCCGGGTTCACCGAGGGTAAATTTTTCTGCCTGTGTGCGGGCGGTGGTTTGCGTATCGCTAATGCGATCGAGCGCAGCATGAAGCTGTCCGGCAAAACTGATGGTCGGTTGCGGCAGAGTCCCCTGCGCACGCGCACTCATCACCGTGGCCTGTAACTGGCTGATAACCCCTTCAATCCCCTGTATCGCTGACATATTCATCTCCCGGACAATTCTTGGTAGCAGAGCCTACCAGTAAGTCAATAAGATAAAGGCGCTAAATAGAGACAAAAAAATGGGTTAATTGGCGCATAGAAAAAAATAAAACCACAAATAATGAGGCCGTTAATTTTTCGAGTTTGCTGACCCGGGAGTGCGTCTTGTTCCACTTTGCCAATACCGCTGTCTATCATCTGCCACGAGGTGCGCGATGAATGCGACTGCAGCCCAGACAAAATCTCTTGAGTGGCTTAATCGCCTGCGCGCAAATCCGAAAATACCTTTGGTTGTTGCTGCCTCCGCGGCGGTTGCAGTGATGGTCGCGTTAATTCTGTGGGCAAAAGCCCCTGATTACCGCACGTTATTCAGCAATCTTTCCGATCAGGATGGCGGTGCGATCGTCAGCCAACTGACACAAATGAATATTCCTTACCGCTTCAGCGAAGCCAGCGGCGCGATTGAAGTTCCGGCAGATAAAGTTCACGAGCTACGTCTGCGTCTGGCACAGCAAGGCTTGCCTAAAGGCGGCGCGGTCGGTTTTGAACTGCTCGATCAGGAAAAGTTTGGTATCAGCCAGTTCAGCGAACAGGTGAATTATCAGCGAGCGCTGGAAGGTGAACTTTCCCGTACCATCGAAACTATCGGCCCGGTAAAAGGAGCGCGCGTGCATCTGGCGATGCCGAAACCGTCTTTATTTGTCCGTGAACAAAAATCCCCTTCGGCATCAGTGACGGTAAATCTTTTACCTGGTCGCGCGCTGGATGAAGGGCAAATCAGTGCCATTGTGCATCTGGTTTCCAGTGCGGTAGCCGGATTGCCACCGGGTAACGTCACGCTGGTGGATCAGGGTGGGCATCTGTTAACCCAGTCCAGCACCAGCGGGCGCGATCTTAATGACGTCCAGTTAAAATATGCCAGTGATGTTGAAAGTCGCATTCAGCGGCGTATTGAAGCGATCCTGTCACCAGTTGTCGGCAACGGCAATATTCACGCTCAGGTGACGGCACAACTGGATTTCGCCAGTAAAGAGCAAACCGAAGAACAGTATCGCCCTAATGGCAATGCGTCACAGGCGGCGCTCCGTTCCCGTCAACTGAATGAGAGCGAACAAAGCGGTTCCGGTTACCCTGGCGGCGTGCCTGGCGCATTATCGAATCAGCCCGCGCCTGCCAATAACGCGCCAATCAGTACGCCTCCGGCAAATCAAAACAACCGTCAGCAACAAACAAGCACCACCAGTAATAGCGGCCCGCGTAGCACCCAGCGTAATGAAACCAGCAACTACGAAGTCGATCGCACTATTCGTCATACCAAAATGAACGTAGGCGACGTGCAACGTTTGTCGGTCGCCGTCGTGGTGAATTACAAAACGCTGCCGGATGGTAAACCGCTGCCACTGAGCGCCGAACAGATGAAGCAAATTGAAGATCTGACCCGCGAGGCGATGGGCTTTTCTGAAAAGCGCGGCGATTCACTCAATGTCGTCAACTCCCCCTTCAACAGCGGTGACGAAAGCGGTGGAGAACTGCCGTTCTGGCAACAACAAGTGTTTATCGATCAACTGCTGGCTGCCGGACGCTGGTTGCTGGTGCTACTGGTGGCGTGGCTGTTGTGGCGTAAAGCGGTACGCCCGCAGTTAACACGCCGCACCGAGGCGGCGAGCGCCGTACAACAGCAGCCACAGGCTCGCCAGGAAGTGGAAGATGCGGTGGAAGTACGCCTCAGCAAAGACGAACAATTGCAGCAACGCCGTGCTAACCAACGTCTGGGAGCGGAAGTAATGAGCCAGCGTATCCGTGACATGTCTGATAACGATCCGCGCGTAGTAGCGCTGGTCATTCGCCAGTGGATAAATAACGATCATGAGTAACCTGACAGGCACCGATAAAAGCGTCATCTTGCTAATGACCATTGGCGAAGATCGGGCGGCTGAAGTGTTCAAGCACCTCTCCCAGCGCGAAGTGCAAACCCTGAGCGCAGCGATGGCAAATGTCACGCAGATCTCCAATAAACAGTTAACTGAAGTGCTGGCGGAGTTTGAACAAGAAGCTGAACAGTTCGCCGCCCTGAATATTAACGCCAACGATTATCTGCGTTCGGTGCTGGTGAAAGCGCTGGGCGAAGAGCGTGCCGCCAGCCTGCTGGAAGATATTCTCGAAACCCGCGACACCGCCAGCGGCATAGAAACGCTCAACTTCATGGAGCCGCAGAGTGCCGCCGATCTTATTCGCGATGAACATCCACAGATTATCGCCACCATTCTGGTACATCTGAAGCGCGCCCAGGCCGCAGATATTCTGGCGTTGTTCGATGAACGTCTGCGTCACGACGTGATGCTGCGTATCGCCACCTTTGGCGGTGTACAGCCTGCCGCGCTGGCGGAACTGACCGAAGTGCTGAATGGTCTGCTCGACGGTCAGAATCTCAAACGCAGCAAAATGGGCGGCGTGAGAACAGCAGCCGAAATTATCAACCTGATGAAAACCCAGCAGGAAGAGGCGGTTATTACCGCCGTGCGTGAATTTGACGGTGAGCTGGCGCAGAAAATCATCGACGAAATGTTCCTGTTCGAAAATCTGGTGGATGTCGACGATCGCAGTATCCAGCGTCTGTTGCAGGAAGTGGATTCCGAATCGCTGCTGATCGCCCTGAAAGGTGCCGAACAGCCACTGCGCGAGAAGTTCCTGCGCAATATGTCGCAACGCGCCGCCGATATCCTGCGCGACGACCTCGCCAACCGTGGTCCGGTACGTTTGTCGCAGGTGGAGAACGAGCAGAAAGCGATTCTGCTGATTGTGCGCCGTCTTGCCGAAACCGGCGAGATGGTGATTGGCAGCGGCGAGGACACCTATGTCTGATAACCTGCCGTGGAAAACCTGGACGCCTGACGATCTTGCGCCGCCACAGGCAGAGTTTGTGCCGCTGATGGAGCCGGAAGAAACCGTCACTGAAGAGATCGAACCCAGCCTTGAACAACAACTGGCACAACTGCAAATGCAGGCTCACGAGCAAGGTTATCAGGCGGGGATTGCCGAAGGTCGCCAGACAGGTCATGAACAAGGCTATCAGGAGGGTCTGGCACAGGGGCTGGAACAAGGACTGGTGCAGGCGAAATCTCAGCAAGCACCGATTCATGCGCGGATGCAGCAACTGGTCAGCGAATTCCAGACCACCCTTGACGCGCTGGATAGCGTGATAGCTTCGCGGCTGATGCAAATGGCTCTGGAGGCGGCGCGTCAGGTGATCGGTCAGACGCCCACGGTGGACAGCCAGGCACTGATCAAACAGATCCAGCAGTTGCTACAGCAGGAACCGTTATTCAGCGGCAAACCACAGTTACGCGTGCATCCGGATGACCTGCAACGCGTCGATGAGATGCTTGGCGCAACGTTAAGCCTGCACGGCTGGCGGTTGCGCGGCGATCCAACTCTGCATCCCGGCGGCTGTAAAGTCTCTGCCGATGAAGGCGATCTCGATGCCAGTGTCGCCACCCGTTGGCAAGAACTCTGCCGTCTGGCAGCACCTGGAGTGGTGTGATGACCACTCGCCTGACACGCTGGTTAACCTCGCTGGATAGCTTTGAAGCCAAAATTGCGCAACTTCCTGCGGTACGCCGCTACGGGCGATTAACCCGCGCCACCGGGCTGGTGCTGGAAGCTACCGGATTACAACTACCGCTCGGCGCAACCTGTGTGATTGAACGCCAGAACGGCGCTGAAACTCACGAAGTGGAAAGCGAAGTGGTTGGCTTTAACGGTCAACGGCTGTTTTTAATGCCGCTGGAGGAAGTGGAAGGTGTACTGCCTGGCGCACGCGTTTATGCCAAAAACATCTCCCCACAAGGGTTGCAAAGCGGCAAGCAATTACCGCTCGGTCCGGCGTTGTTAGGTCGCGTTCTGGACGGTAGCGGTAAACCACTCGACGGCCAGCCCTCCCCCGATACGACCGAAACCGGTGCATTAATTACCCCGCCGTTTAACCCATTGCAACGTACGCCGATTGAGCACGTGCTGGATACGGGCGTGCGTCCAATCAATGCCCTGCTTACCGTCGGACGCGGGCAGCGTATGGGGCTGTTTGCCGGTTCCGGCGTCGGCAAAAGTGTGTTGCTGGGGATGATGGCGCGTTACACCCGTGCAGATGTGATTGTCGTTGGTTTAATTGGTGAACGTGGACGCGAAGTAAAAGATTTTATTGAGAATATCCTCGGTGCTGAAGGGCGTGCGCGCTCGGTGGTGATTGCCGCACCAGCCGATGTTTCTCCGCTCCTGCGAATGCAAGGTGCCGCCTATGCCACGCGCATTGCCGAAGATTTTCGCGATCGGGGTCAGCATGTGTTGCTAATTATGGATTCCCTCACCCGCTACGCGATGGCTCAGCGTGAAATTGCGCTGGCGATTGGCGAACCGCCTGCCACCAAAGGCTATCCTCCATCGGTATTCGCCAAACTACCGGCGTTGGTCGAGCGTGCCGGAAACGGCATCAGCGGCGGCGGCTCGATTACCGCTTTTTATACCGTGCTCACCGAAGGTGATGATCAGCAAGATCCGATTGCCGACTCCGCGAGGGCGATCCTCGACGGGCACATCGTACTGTCTCGTCGTCTGGCGGAAGCCGGACACTATCCGGCAATTGATATTGAAGCGTCAATCAGCCGTGCAATGACAGCACTGATCAGCGAGCAACATTACGCGCGGATGCGCACATTCAAACAGTTGTTGTCGAGTTTTCAGCGCAACCGCGACCTGGTCAGCGTTGGTGCTTATGCCAAAGGCAGCGATCCCATGCTCGATAAAGCCATCGCCTTATGGCCGCAGCTTGAGGGCTATTTGCAACAAGGCATTTTTGAACGCGCGGACTGGGAAGACTCTCTCCAGGGGCTGGAGCACATTTTCCCAACGGTGTCATAACTCAGGAGATAACAGCAGATGGCAGAACATGGCGCACTGGCGACCCTGAAAGATCTGGCAGAAAAAGAGGTGGATAACGCCGCACGACTGTTGGGTGAAATGCGTCGCGGATGCCAGCAGGCAGAAGAGCAACTCAAAATGCTGATCGATTATCAGAATGAATATCGTAACAACCTGAATAGCGATATGAGTGCAGGAATGACCAGCAATCGCTGGATTAATTATCAGCAATTTATCCAGACGCTGGAAAAAGCCATTACTCAGCACCACCAGCAACTTACACAGTGGACACAGAAAGTTGATGTTGCCCTGAATAACTGGCGGGAAAAGAAACAACGTTTGCAGGCCTGGCAGACACTGCAGGAACGGCAATCCACGGCGGCACTGTTAGCAGAAAACCGCCTCGATCAGAAAAAGATGGATGAGTTTGCCCAGCGCGCCGCCATGAGGAAACCAGAATGATTCGCTTAGCGCCCTTGATTACCGCTGACGTTGACACCACCACGCTGTCCGGCGGTAAAGCCACCGATAGCGCACAAGATTTTCTCGTTTTGTTGAGCGGAGCATTAGCAGGCGAGACAACAAACAACAAATCTACGCCCCCATTGTTGGTGGCGACAGATAAACTTGTCATCAAAGTCGAGCCGCTGGTCAGCGATATTCAGAACGACGCGCAACAACCAGATTTACGGATCTCTGTGGATGGAACACAGCCCGTCATCAACGACGAACAATCCACATCAACACCATTAATCACCGCTCAGGCGATTACGCTGGCTGCGGTGCCAGACAAAGACACGGCAAAAGACGAAAAAGCGGATGATCTTAATGAAGACGCCGCGGCCAGCCTGAGCGCCCTTTTCGCAATGTTGCCGGGTTTTGACAATACGCCCAAAGTAACTGACACACCATCAACCGTGTTACCGACAGAAAAGCCAGCACACCCCACAAAACTGACTTCTGCGCAACGCACAACAGCACAGCCTGGCGACACCGCTGAAGCGTCAGTCCAGCCATTAACACCGCTGGTAGCTGAAGCCCAGAGCAAAGCGGAAGTCATCAGCACACCTTCGCCAGTGACTGCTGCTGCCAGCCCGCTAATCACTCCACACCAGACGCAGCCTCTGCCCACCGTCGCAGCGCCTGTTTTGAGTGCCCCGCTGGGTTCCCATGAATGGCAACAATCCTTAAGCCAACATATTTCACTGTTTACCCGTCAGGGGCAACAAAGCGCTGAATTGCGTTTGCACCCACAGGATTTAGGTGAAGTGCACATCTCCCTCAAAGTGGATGACAACCAGGCGCAAATCCAGATGGTTTCGCCGCATCAGCACGTGCGCGCCGCCCTGGAAGCGGCTCTTCCGGTACTGCGTACACAACTGGCAGAAAGCGGTATTCAGTTGGGGCAGAGCAATATCAGCGGCGAAAGTTCTAGCGGTCAGCAACAGGCAGCGTCTCAACAACAGCAAAGCCAGCGCACAATAAACCATGAACGCCAGGCTGGCGAAGATGACGATGCACTGCCAATTTCTGCCTCTTTACGAGGGCGTGTAGCAGGCAACAGTGGCGTTGATATTTTCGCCTAACGTCAGAGGTAACCCCTTAATCTGCGTCTTTTCCCCGCTTTGTCGCGATCAAGACACAGGATAATTAGCCGATAAGCAGTAGCGACACAGGAAGACCGCAACACATGACTGATTACGCGATAAGCAAGAAAAGCAAGCGATCGCTTTGGTTCCCGATTCTGGTATTCATTACTCTCGCGGCCTGCGCCAGCGCGGGGTACAGCTACTGGCACTCGCATCAGGCGGCGACTGACGACAATGCGCAGCAACATGTCATGCCCTCACCGGTCTTCTACGCACTGGACACTTTTACGGTCAACCTGGGCGATGCGGATCGTGTGCTTTATATCGGTATTACTCTGCGACTAAAAGATGAAACCACCCGTTCGCGCCTGAGCGAGTATTTGCCGGAAGTTCGTAGTCGCTTGCTGTTACTGTTTTCGCGTCAGGATGCCGCCGTGCTGGCAACCGAAGAAGGCAAGCAAAAGCTGATTGCCGCGATTAAAGCCATACTCTCCACCCCGCTTGTTGCCGGGCAACCGAAACAGGATGTCACCGACGTGCTGTATACCGCTTTTATTCTGCGATAACGACATGGGCGATAGTATTCTTTCTCAAGCTGAAATTGATGCACTGTTGAATGGCGACAGCGAGGTCAAAGACGAACCGACTTCCGGCGTGACCAGCGACAATGACATTCGGCCTTACGATCCCAATACGCAACGACGGGTTGTGCGCGAACGTTTGCAGGCGCTGGAAATCATTAATGAACGTTTTGCCCGACATTTCCGCATGGGGCTGTTTAACCTGCTGCGTCGTAGCCCGGACATCACCGTCGGGGCGATCCGTATCCAGCCATATCATGAATTTGCCCGCAACCTGCCGGTGCCGACCAACCTTAACCTTATCCACCTGAAACCGCTGCGCGGCACAGGACTGGTGGTGTTCTCGCCAAGCCTGGTATTTATTGCCGTGGATAACCTGTTTGGCGGCGATGGTCGGTTCCCTACCAAAGTGGAAGGTCGCGAGTTTACCCATACCGAACAGCGCGTCATCAACCGCATGTTAAAGCTGGCGCTTGAAGGCTATAGCGACGCCTGGAAGGCGATTAATCCGCTGGAAGTCGAGTATGTACGTTCGGAAATGCAGGTGAAATTTACCAATATCACCACCTCACCAAACGACATTGTGGTTAATACGCCTTTTCATGTCGAAATTGGCAACCTGACCGGTGAATTTAATATCTGCCTGCCATTCAGCATGATCGAGCCGCTGCGGGAATTGTTGGTTAACCCGCCACTGGAAAACTCGCGTAATGAAGATCAGAACTGGCGCGATAATCTGGTGCGTCAGGTACAGCATTCACAACTGGAGTTGATCGCCAACTTTGCCGATATTTCGCTGCGCCTGTCGCAGATTTTGAAACTGAAACCCGGCGATGTCCTGCCGATAGAAAAACCCGATCGTATCATCGCGCACGTTGACGGCGTTCCGGTGCTGACCAGCCAGTACGGCACCATCAATGGCCAGTATGCGTTACGGATAGAACATTTGATTAACCCGATTTTGAATTCTCTGAACGAGGAACAGCCCAAATGAGTGACTTGAATAATCCGGCCGATGACAACAACGGCGCAATGGACGATCTGTGGGCTGAAGCGTTGAGCGAACAAAAATCAACCAGCGGCAAAAGCGCCACTGAGGCGGTGTTCCAACAGCTTGGTGGCGGCGACGTCAGTGGAACATTGCAGGATATCGACCTGATTATGGATATTCCGGTCAAACTGACCGTCGAACTGGGTCGCACACGAATGACTATCAAAGAGCTGTTGCGCCTGACGCAAGGATCAGTGGTGGCGCTGGACGGTCTGGCTGGCGAACCGCTGGATATTCTGATCAATGGCTATTTAATCGCCCAGGGCGAAGTTGTGGTCGTTGCCGATAAATATGGCGTGCGGATCACCGATATCATTACCCCGTCTGAGCGGATGCGCCGCCTGAGCCGTTAGTGATGAATAACCACGCCACCGTGCAACCAACCACGCCGGTTTCCACCGCGCCGCTCCTGCAGGTGAGTGGCGCATTAATTGCCATTATTGTCCTGATTCTCGCTGCAGCGTGGCTGGTGAAACGGCTGGGATTTGCCGCCAAACGCAGCGACGCCCGCGGGTTAAGAGTCAGCGCCAGCGCTTCACTTGGCGCGCGCGAGCGGGTAGTGGTGATCGATGTGGAAGATGCACGACTGGTACTCGGCGTCACCGCAGGGCAAATCAGTCTGTTGCATAAACTTCCCCCTTCTGCGCCAACGGAAGAGATGCCACAGGCCGATTTCCAGTCGCTAATGAAAAATTTGCTCAAGCGTAACGGGAGATCCTGATGCGTCGTCTGTTATCTGTCGCTCCTGCTCTTCTCTGGCTGGTCAGCCCCCTCGCCTTTGCGCAACTGCCTGGCATCACCAGCCAACCGCTGCCTGGCGGAGGACAAAGCTGGTCGCTTCCGGTGCAGACGCTGGTGTTCATCACCTCGCTGACGTTTATTCCGGCGATTTTACTGATGATGACCAGTTTCACTCGCATCATCATCGTTTTTGGTTTACTGCGTAACGCGCTGGGAACCCCCTCCGCCCCGCCCAACCAGGTATTGCTGGGACTGGCGCTGTTTTTGACCTTTTTTATTATGTCACCGGTTATCGACAAAATTTATGTCGATGCGTACCAGCCATTCAGCGAAGAGAAAATCTCAATGCAGGAGGCGCTGGAAAAAGGGGCGCAACCGCTGCGTGAGTTTATGCTGCGTCAGACCCGCGAGGCAGATTTAGGGTTGTTTGCCAGACTGGCAAATACCAGCCCCTTGCCGGGACCGGAAGCCGTGCCGATGCGCATTTTGCTACCGGCCTATGTGACCAGCGAGCTGAAAACCGCATTCCAGATAGGCTTCACGATTTTCATTCCTTTCCTGATTATCGACCTGGTGATCGCCAGCGTGTTGATGGCGTTGGGGATGATGATGGTGCCCCCCGCGACCATTGCTCTACCATTTAAACTGATGCTGTTTGTGCTGGTGGATGGCTGGCAATTGCTGGTCGGTTCGCTGGCGCAGAGCTTTTATAGTTAGAGAGGGCAAAATGACACCTGAATCGGTCATGATGATGGGGACGGAAGCGATGAAAGTCGCTCTGGCGCTGGCCGCCCCGCTGCTACTGGTGGCGCTGGTGACTGGCCTTATTATCAGCATTTTGCAAGCTGCCACGCAGATTAACGAAATGACGCTATCGTTTATTCCGAAAATCATCGCCGTATTTATCGCCATTATTATTGCCGGGCCGTGGATGCTCAACCTGTTGCTGGATTACGTCCGCACCTTGTTCACTAACCTGCCGTATATCATCGGGTAGCGCGTGCTATGTTGCAGGTAACAAGCGAACAATGGCTTTCCTGGTTAAGTCTGTATTTCTGGCCATTGCTGCGCGTGCTGGCGCTGATCTCCACCGCGCCCATTTTAAGCGAACGTAGTATACCGAAACGGGTGAAACTGGGACTCGCGATGATGATCACTTTCGCTATTGCCCCGGCATTACCAGCCAACGATGTTCCCGTTTTTTCGTTCCATGCCCTGTGGCTGGCGGTGCAGCAAATCCTGATTGGCATTGCCCTTGGGTTTACCATGCAATTTGCCTTTGCCGCTGTGCGAACTGCTGGAGAAATTATCGGTCTGCAAATGGGGCTTTCATTTGCGACATTCGTCGATCCAGGCAGCCATCTTAATATGCCCGTTCTGGCGCGTATTATGGATATGCTGGCTCTGCTGTTGTTCCTGACATTTAACGGCCATTTATGGTTGATTTCGCTGCTGGTCGATACGTTTCACACTCTGCCTATTGGGGGCGAGCCGCTTAACAACAATGCGTTTCTGGCGCTCACCAAAGCAGGAAGTTTAATTTTTCTCAACGGATTGATGCTGGCATTACCGATTATTACCCTGCTGCTGACACTGAATCTGGCGCTGGGATTACTTAATCGTATGGCTCCGCAATTATCAATTTTCGTTATCGGTTTTCCATTAACTCTGACGGTCGGTATTTCATTAATGGCAGCATTAATGCCGTTAATTGCTCCGTTTTGCGAACATTTATTCAGTGAAATTTTTAATTTGCTTGCCGATATTATTAGCGAATTTCCAGCAATATGATTCCGTAATGTTTATCGTGTTATCCTAAGGATTATCCGAAAAATAAAATCAGGCTACATCTTCCAGGATACTCCGCTGGCGCAATATTTATTTTAGTCTCACTCACATATCACAACATTTACTTTACTTTAAGACAATTCCAGGCAAATTATAAAGAACTTTACGGGATAGTAAGTCCGCCTGAAAAATCGCGAGAGTGCCGCATTAGGTGATGCTTGTTGTTCCGTTTAGTCATGATGAAATATTCAGGTAAGGGGAATTATCGTTACGCATTGAGTGAGGGTATGCCATGTCAACGATTATTATGGATTTATGTAGTTACACCCGGCTAGGTTTGACCGGGTATCTGTTGAGTAGAGGGGTTAAAAAAAGAGAAATCAACGACATCGAAACCGTTGATGACCTTGCCATCGCTTGTGATTCACAGCGCCCTTCAGTGGTGTTTATTAATGAGGACTGTTTTATCCACGATGCTTCTAACAGTCAGCGTATCAAGCACATCATTAATCAACATCCCAATACGTTATTTATCGTTTTTATGGCAATTGCCAATGTTCATTTTGATGAATATCTGTTGGTCAGAAAAAATTTATTGATTAGTTCTAAATCAATTAAACCGGAATCTCTCGATGATATCCTTGGCGATATTCTGAAAAAAGAGACAACAATGGCCACTGTTTTAAATATGCCGACGTTATCATTGAGTCGAACCGAATCGAGTATGTTGCGAATGTGGATGGCTGGTCAGGGAACCATTCAGATCTCCGACCAAATGAATATCAAAGCCAAGACCGTTTCATCGCATAAAGGCAATATTAAACGTAAGATCAAAACGCATAATAAACAAGTTATCTATCATGTCGTCCGACTGACGGATAATGTGACTAATGGTATTTTTGTCAACATGCGCTAACACATTCTGACTGGTGGTTTCCCACCAGTCAGGCTGAATGAAATTACTCTGCTTTCTCCACAAAGATACCGTCCTGATGCCCTGCCTCATTAAAGAACCAGATGCCGAGCGGGTAGTCTTCCAGCGAAACCAGGTACATTGTGCCTTCACTAAACTCCTCAACTGCCAGTACCACGCCAGGACGACGCGGACCGCCATCCGTTTTGACTGTTACCCGATCATTCACCTTCATCATTTTCCTCCTGTGGCTTTGTGCCAGTGTAGAACAATTTCTTTTTGCTGGCAGCGCCGGATGAGCGCGAGTGCTGATTTTCTCGACGGTCTATACTTAAAAGATGCCAGGCGTGCATCACGGTCAGCAGCATCAAATGAGTAACGGTTGCGAGGAAAGATGATGAAAACCGCAAAAGAGTACAGCGATACCGCAAAACGTGAGGTCAGCGTCGATGTCGATGCCCTGCTGGCGGCAATCAATGAAATTAGCGAAAGCGAAGTTCATCGCAGCCAGAGTGATTCAGAACACGTCAGTATCGATGGTCGTGAATACCATACATGGCGTGAATTAGCGGATGCCTTTGAACTGGATATTCATGACTTTAGCGTCTCGGAAGTAAACCGCTAAATGCGACATAAAAAAATCCCGGCCCTTGTGGGGGTCGGGATCAAACTTGCTTAAGCAAGAAGCACTTAAAAAATTCGTTACACCAGGAAATCTGATGTGTTCATCACCTTATCTGCAATTTTTTTCGCTGACAAGGAAATATTCTTTGCATGAATGATTAATATCACTAATGAATGAAATTGTGACTTTCGTCACCCCTTATGGCCTCTGCTACGGGCGGGATCGCTCCCAAAAAATGATCAAATACAAATCGTGCTATTTTGAGAAACATCCTGGTAAAGGGAGTATGCGCTACCATGCTTTCAATTCAACAACCACTGCTGATTTTCACCGATCTCGATGGCACCCTGTTGGACAGTCATAGCTATGACTGGCAGCCTGCCGCTCCCTGGCTAAACCGTTTACGAGAAGCAGACGTTCCAGTGATTCTCTGCAGCAGTAAAACGTCGGCGGAAATGCTGTACTTGCAAAAAATCCTGGGTCTGCAAGGGTTGCCGCTGATTGCCGAAAACGGAGCGGTGATCCAACTGGATCATCAATGGCAAGATATAGATGGTTTCCCCCGTATCATCTCGGGTATTGCCCATAGTGAAATCAGTCTGGTGTTGAATACGTTACGCGAGAAAGAACATTTCAAATTCACCACTTTTGATGATGTCGATGAGACAACCATTGCTGAATGGACTGGATTAAGCCGTAGCCAGGCGGCGCTGACGCAATTGCATGAAGCCTCGGTCACGCTCATCTGGCGCGACAGTGACGAGCAAATGACGCAATTTACCGCTCGCCTGAACGAGTTAGGGTTGCAGTTTGTCCAGGGCGCTCGCTTCTGGCATGTGTTGGACGCCTCTGCCGGAAAAGATCAGGCCGCCAACTGGATCATCGCGGCATATCAACAATCAGGCGGAGAACGTCCGACGACGCTTGGCTTAGGCGATGGTCCAAATGACGCGCCATTACTGGAAGTGATGGATTACGCGGTCATTGTGAAAGGGCTAAACCGGGAAGGCATTCATCTGCAAAATGAGGATCCGCCTCGTGTCTGTCGAACGCAGCGAGAAGGTCCTGATGGCTGGCGCGAGGGGTTGGATCACTTTTTTACCGTCCGTTAAGGGGTATCACTGGCGCAGACCCGATTACGTCCTGCTTGTTTAGCGAGATACAGCCGACGATCGGCCAGCGATTGCAATTGTTCAAAATCATAATCACCGGTTTCTTCACTGCTGCTCACCCCCAATGAAGCACTGATGCGGATAGTCTTGCTCTTGGCAATCAACATCTCTTTTTCATTCAGCTTCAGACGAATATGTTCGGCAACTTCTTTTGCCTGCTCCAGGCTGGCGCCAGGCAGAATCACACAAAACTCCTCACCACCAACCCGTCCGGCAACATACTGGGGTCGTAATGAACGACTAATTAATCCGGCAGCATGTGACAACACACGGTCGCCCGCCTGGTGACCAAAGCGGTCATTAATCGCTTTAAAATGGTCAAGGTCGACCTGAATGACAGAAAAAGGATGTTTGTGTGTCTGGCACATTTTGGCCAGCGGACGCGCTTTTTCGAACAGTGCGCCACGGTTATACAGACGGGTTAAAGTGTCGTGCCACGCCTGCCATTGCAACGAGCTTTGCAGGACAAACATATTGCTGACCATCTGGCGAATCACATACCAGGAGATAAGTAACATGGTTGTGAAGAGCGCCCACAACAGGGTTAATGCAATGCTGATACTGCCGAAATCACCACGCACACCTTCGCTAAGCGTATGGATTCGCACTAATACCCCGTCAAAATGATCCAGCCGTTCCCAGCTAACATAGCGACTGTTCATCCGGATTCCACCGCGCGTATCGTGTTCAATGGCCTGCGCAAGTGATGCCAGTTCGCGAGGATCAAAGAGATCTTCGGTAGGATTCTCCGGGTTGGAAGAGGTCAATAATTTCAGTTTACTGTCGTAGAGTTGATATTCACCGTCGAGATTTTTATCGATAGCATTTTGTAAAAATTGCTGCATTGAACGCACGGGAATACTCATTCCCAGCACGCCATACCAGTAATTATTGCTGTCAACCGGCACGCTTACAGTGACTTGTGGTTCAGTAACATTGTTATGGTCATGCTGAGAGGTAAACCAACGCACCGCACGTTGGCGGTTTTCTCGTTGTGAATGACCGATAAACCAGGGTTGGGTGACAAATTCGTAGTAACGCCCGGGCACACTTCGCATAAACAGCGTCGGCTGCGTAGAAACGTAAAATCCGGCGCGCGAGACATACATCGCCTGTTCAACCATCGACGAGGAGTTGTGCGCCAGTCGCAGCAAGTAACCGACTTCCAGCGCGGCGGTAATTTCGTTGTCCAGGGATTCATTTTCGCGAGAAAGCAGATCCCCCTCGCTGACTAACGCATCAGAGACGCCATTTACCGGCAGGGTACGTCGTCTGTTGAGTTCTATCTGCCAGGCATGTTCATCGCGACGTTGTTCGAACTCGGTAACGGCATTGCGCAGAGAGGTGAAATCGAGCGGCGCAACGAGGGCTTCGCGCATCCCGTTACGCAAAAATAATAACTTATCAACGTTATATTGCAGTTGTTTATCAAGCGCGTTGGCAACATTTTCCAGATGGTTACGCTGACTTGAAATATAGGCATCTTCCAGTACGACGACTTCACGCCATGTGAGTAAAGTTGAGAAGATCAACACCACAATAAAGCAGAGATTAACGACATGACCAGGCCCCAGGCGGCGCGCGAGTTTTTTCAGCCAGCTCTGGTTTTCCATTTCTGTCTCGTGCAGCACCCTGACAACTCCCAACCTGCTTTCTTATGATTCTGGCATAACCTGGCAATAGCGTACCGCCAAACAACAATATTTTTATAACGAGGCATGATAAGACGCGCCAGCGTCGCATCAGGCTTTCAATGCCAACGCTGGCACAATCGCCGGATACGGCGTGAACGCCTTATCTGCCCTGGTGTTAATTATACGCTTTTAAACTTCTTCCGATGAACGACTCTTCTCCCCCGGAACAAGCTCAGTTTCATGAAAGGCTTCCCGTTTGACGCCGTAACCGTCATACCAGCGACACTCAACCATGCCGCTGGAATACCCGGTAACAATCATCCGCGGGCCGCCCTCTTTAACCGTTACTTCCTCACTCACCACAAAGCTCATACTCGCCTCCTTTTTTCGAGTGAAACTTGTTCACCTTAGTCGAGAATGGCGAATTTTGCATACCAGCCAGTGAGAATATTAATGTACCTGACCGCGCATTTTCGCTACTGCTTTCACTGCCAATACGACGATGCTACCGATGATAAAACCAAGAATCAGATTTAAAACAGTCGGTAATATCATCGCCACCAGCGCACTCTGCTGCCCGGAGAAATGTTCAATAGCATGATGCAGCGGCGCAATACCATGTACCACAATGCCACCACCGACGAGAAACATCGCCAGCGTGCCGACGATCGATAACGCTTTCATCAGCCAGGGCGCGATAATCAATAACCCCTTGCCCAGCGCCTGTATAACCGTACTGGATTTTTCCGCCAGCCAGTAACCCAGATCATCAATCTTAACGATGATCCCCACCAGACCGTAGACGCCCACGGTAACCACCAGTGCGATCCCTGAAAGTACCAGCACCTGATTAAGCAACGGCGCTTCCGCCACAATCCCCAGCGTGATAGCGACAATTTCCGCAGACAAAATAAAATCGGTACGAATCGCCCCTTTTATTTTGTCCTTTTCGAACTTCAGCGGATCCTGCGCTGCCAGTTTTTCCAGACGCTGCTGACTCTGTGCCGGATCCTCTTTATGCTTACGCGCCTCCAGCATATGCAGCACCTTCTCTACCCCTTCAAAGCAGAGAAATGCACCGCCAATCATCAACAGCGGTGTAATCGCCCACGGGATAAACGCACTGATGATCAGCGCCAACGGCACCAGAATCACTTTGTTGATGAGCGATCCCTTCGCCACGCCCCAGACCACGGGTAATTCCCGGTTGGCACGCACACCTGAAACTTGTTGCGCATTAAGCGACAAGTCATCCCCTAATACACCAGCGGTTTTCTTCGCCGCCAGCTTGCCCATCACGGAGATATCGTCCAGCAAAGTGGCGATATCATCGAGCAACGTCAATAAACTACTCCCGGCCAAAAGCATTCCCTCTCATTTTTATTGTTGACGGTGCTAAGTATGAAGCAAAATCGGCTTGTCTGATACTTGCTTCACAAGTCAACATTTTATTAACAATCAATTACGATTATATCTCTCGCCAGTGAAATGATTTTCACGTTTACTATGAACCGCCTTTTTATTTCCATCGTGAGGGATTATGCGTTTCCGCCAGTTGTTACCGCTTTTTGGCGCACTGTTTGCGCTGTATATCATTTGGGGCTCAACCTATTTTGTCATTCGGATTGGGGTAGAAAGCTGGCCACCGTTAATGATGGCGGGCGTGCGCTTTCTGGCAGCCGGTATTTTACTAATGGCATTTTTACTGCTGCGCGGGCACAAATTGCCGCCGCTACGTCCACTGCTTAATGCCGCGCTTATTGGCCTGTTACTGCTGGCTGTCGGTAACGGCATGGTAACGGTAGCCGAACATCAAAACGTCCCTTCCGGCATTGCCGCCGTGGTGGTGGCAACGGTGCCACTCTTTACCCTGTGCTTCAGCCGCCTGTTTGGCATAAAAACGCGCAAACTGGAGTGGCTTGGCATCGCCATTGGGTTAGCGGGGATCATCATGCTCAACAGTGGCGGTAATTTAAGCGGCAATCCGTGGGGCGCGATCCTGATTTTGATCGGGTCTGTGAGTTGGGCATTTGGTTCAGTTTATGGCTCACGAATCACTCTGCCAGTGGGGATGATGGCGGGAGCCATTGAAATGCTGGCGGCAGGCGTGGTGTTAATGATCGCATCGATGATTGCGGGTGAAAAACTGACGGCGCTCCCTTCTCTTTCGGGCTTCCTGGCGGTCGGCTATCTGGCGCTGTTTGGTTCTATCATCGCCATCAACGCTTATATGTATTTAATCCGCAATGTCAGCCCGGCCCTGGCGACCAGCTACGCTTATGTTAACCCGGTGGTCGCGGTATTACTGGGTACGGGGCTGGGTGGCGAAACGCTATCGCGGATTGAATGGCTGGCACTGGGCGTGATTGTCTTCGCGGTGGTGCTGGTAACGCTGGGGAAATATCTCTTTCCCGCAAAACCCGTTGTCGCCCCCGTCATTCAGGACACATCAAGCGAGTAAATGAATCCCCAGAGAGTCGATCTGCGCGCTGGCACCCTCGCTGCAGATCCACTCTTCCAGACGCTCGGTCAGCGCCGCGTCCGTCAACTTCTCTCGCCCACGTAACGCACACTCCCAGACAATCAATACACGCCAGCCGAGTTCCTGCAATCGATTAATATCACGACGATCGCGCTCGACATTTTTACCTATCTTCTCCAGCCAGAACTCCGTTCGTGTGGCAGGAACTTTGAACAAATGGCAATGATGATGGTGCCAGAAGCAGCCGTGGGTAAATATCACGCAGCGATACTCATCGAGGACAAAATCCGGACGTCCGGGTAGACTGGCACCCTGAACGCGAAACATCAGCCCCTGTGCGGTTAACAGACTGGCCAGGCGCTTCTCGATTGCTGTATCGTGCGTGGCAATCGCGCGCATATTTTTGCTACGCGTGGCCTTATCGTGAACGTCGGCCATGTTGTGCCTCTTGCTGACGCAATGCTACCGCCTGTTTGATTTTTGGCTCGAGCAGTTTTGCCACCGCGGCAAAGACCGGTACGACTACCGAGTTGCCGAACTGGCGATAGGCCTGAGTGTCAGAAACCGGAATGCGGAATTTCGCTTCATGCGGCGCTTCAAAGCCCATCAACCGTGCGCATTCACGAGGTGTTAACCGACGCGGACGATGTTGCTGATTCTGCGGATCGTCAAAGTCTTTCTCACCTGTTGCCATATCCCAGCCGCGATCGATTAAAATTTCTGCGCCATCTTTGTAATAGCGGGCAGAAAGCGTGCGCGTGACACTTTGCGGATTGTTCGGATAAACCATCCCGTACCCGAAGCCGTTACCGCGCGCCTGATGTTTTTTCGCATAGCGATAGAGGTACTTCCACAGCACCGGCGTCAGAATATATTTCGCTTCGACTATCGGATCCAGCAACTCCGCCAGCGTCACTCGCTGCGCAGGGAAACAATCGCTGATATCACGCAGGGTAAAATCTTGCTTCAGATTAAGATCGCGACGGAAACCCACCAGCACAATGCGTTCACGGTGCTGCGGTAAAAAATGTTTGCCATCAATGATCTTCGGATCGTTCGGGCCATTATCTTCTGCATCGGCTACGTCATAGCCCAGTTCGTCCAGCGTCTGCATGATGATGCGGAACGTTTTGCCCTGGTCGTGACTTTTCAGGTTTTTGACGTTTTCAAGTACAAAAATCGCCGGACGGCGGGCGTCGATAATGCGTACCACATCAAAAAACAACGTCCCCTGGGTATCGCAGGCAAAACCGTGCGCGCGACCAAGAGAGTTCTTTTTCGATACGCCAGCCAGGGAAAACGGCTGGCAAGGAAAACCGGCCAATAAAACATCATGTTCAGGGATGTGCTGACGAATATGTGCCGCCGCTGCTTCATCGCTCACGCCCTCTTTATGGCTCAGGGTAATGTCGCGGATATCTTCATTAAAGTGATGCGTAGCCGGGTCGCAATAATGATTCGCTTTGTAGGTGCGTACCGCATGTTTATTCCATTCACTGGTAAACACGCATTGACCGCCAATCGACTCAAAACCGCGACGGATGCCACCAATTCCGGCAAACAGATCGATAAAACGAAACGCATAGTGCGGATGATGTGCAGGTGGTTTGGGTAACAACGTTTGCAGATGAGCGAACTCTTTCTCACTTAAACGGTGCCATGCCGAATCATTCGCCAGCGCACGTTTTAAAATCGCCGCGCTCCAGTGATTCTCACCCACGCCATTAAGTTGTGCCACCAATGTTTTAACATCATAAATTTGCAGCAGTTTCTCCAGCATTGCCTGTGCGGCATTCCCGGTGCTGTATGAATCGGTTACTGATATATTTTCCTGCATAGATTTAACCGGCCATCTGAGATGGCCGACAGGTTAACATAATTACTTCAGTTTAGGGCCACGCGGTCAGCCTGCTGGAGAAAAGGCACGAATCACGTCATGATCCACACCTTCATTCTCGCCCGCCAGTTCAGCGCTGAGTTTAGCCATAAACTCCACCTGAAAACGGGCGTTGTGTTGCGCCAGTTGTTTACCTTTTGTCGTTTGCATGGTTTGCGGTAGTTTCAGCAGCTTAGTCTGGAAATGATCCAGCGCGTAGCGTTTATCATCAAGCGGGCGATGCTGCGCGAACGGGTCTTCACCGTCAAACAGCGCCACACCCAGCGAGCCTGAGACCGCAAACACTCGCGCCAGACCAATCGCGCCTAAGGCTTCCAGTCTGTCTGCATCCTGCACGATTTTGGCTTCCGCCGTTAAAGGTGTAATTTGTGCGCTGAAACTGTGTGCCGCGATAGCATGGCAAATGGCGTCTATTTTCTCTGGCGGAAAATCGACAAATTCCGCACTTAAAATGCGACGCGCCTCTTCTGCCGCCAGTAATGAGGAGCGCTGCCGTTGCGGATGATTTTTCGCCAGGCTCACAATATCGTGAAAATAACAGGCGGTTAAAATGACCAGCATATCGACGTCTTCATCTGCCGCCAGTTTCTGCGCTGTCGCCCAGACACGACGAAAATGACACAGGTCATGGGCCACGTCCTGGTGCGTTTGATGGTTTTTAAACCAGTTTTCAAACTGTGCCTGCCAGTGTTGTAAATCCATACACGCTCCGCTGCAAATGAGTCGCAACCTTAGCAGTTTTTACTCATAGCGTCTGCTACGCACGGGTCGTGGTCGGGTGTACCACGCAATACCACCTAACAACGCTCCGACCAGGGCCATAAACAAAAATCCCACTAATGCCCCTAACCACTTTCCTGCGGTAGAGCCTAAATCACTTTCAAATCCCGACACGGGGGCATCCGGGATCCTGCTCATCACCCAAATGTAACGCGCCATTACCCAGACGAAATAGCCACACCATGTATAGAAAGCCCATAAAGCCAGTTTGCCGCCAGGGCTGCGAGAAAGTCTCTCTTCCATCGTTGTCGAACCGTACTCCATTTTAAGATAACCCGGGAAATTCAGACTTAGCACTATTATGTGATAAAAGTCACATTTTTCCACATTAGTTGAGACAGTCAAGTCTCACTCATTTTTTGAACAAATATATAAATCTTAG
Source organism: Escherichia sp. MOD1-EC5950 (assembly GCF_002965345.1). NCBI lineage: Bacteria > Pseudomonadati > Pseudomonadota > Gammaproteobacteria > Enterobacterales > Enterobacteriaceae > Escherichia > Escherichia sp. MOD1-EC5950. Next base: position 97,993 of record NZ_PTSR01000004.1, on the reverse strand, counting down.
CCAATGGCTATTATTTGCAGAAAAAACAAATAAGAAAGTATTTTTCTTTCGGCAGTGGATAATTAATTAATTCACATCTTGTATATATTAGCACTGAATACAATTATACCTTTTTCGTTTTCTGTGTCATGATAACTCCGTTATTAGCCTTTATCGTCTTGTTTATATTTTTGGGCCGGCATGATGTCGGCTTTTTTTATGCCATTCATAATGTGCGCAAGATCACTCAGGGTCTTTGGTGCAACACTCATTGACACAAACTATCCTTCCGCAAAATCAATAATCTATTGATATACAACCATAAATGACATGAATTTTTGTATCTGAAATTCATAATTTTGAATTATATTAAATAAGATAGAAACATTTTGAAATCTTTTAAATATATTTGTTACATGTAATCCTTAAAATAAAATGAACTTCATAGAATAGTATCCAAATGTGCTTTTTTTGGATAATGGCACTTATTGATATATTCATGAAGATTATAATCACAAGGGAATACATAATGAAAAGAAAAGTTCTGGCAATGCTGGTCCCGGCGTTATTAGTTGCTGGCGCAGCAAATGCGGCTGAAATTTATAATAAGAATGGCAATAAAGTTGATTTTTACGGCAAGATGGTTGGCGAACGCATCTGGTCGAACACTGATGATAATAACAGCGAAAACGAGGATACCTCCTATGCTCGTTTCGGCGTTAAAGGTGAAACTCAGATTACCAGCGAACTGACTGGTTTTGGTCAGTTTGAATACAACCTTGATGCCAGCAAGCCTGAAGGTTCTAATCAGGAAAAAACCCGTTTAACCTTCGCCGGTTTGAAATATAACGGATTTGGTTCTTTCGACTACGGTCGTAACTACGGTGTTGCCTATGATGCCGCAGCTTATACCGATATGTTAGTTGAATGGGGCGGCGATTCCTGGGCTTCCGCTGACAACTTTATGAACGGTCGTACCAACGGTGTTGCAACCTACCGCAACTCTGATTTCTTTGGTCTGGTCGATGGACTGAATTTTGCAATTCAGTATCAAGGCAAGAACAGCAATCGTGGCGTTACTAAACAAAACGGTGATGGCTATGCGTTATCCGTAGACTACAACATTGATGGTTTTGGTATTGTCGGTGTTTATGGTAAATCTGATCGTACCAATGAGCAAGTTGCTGATGGAAACGGTTCAAATGCAGAAGTATGGTCATTGGCAGCAAAATATGATGCGAACAATGTCTACGCTGCTGTGATGTATGGTGAAACTCGTAATATGACACCGACATCAGTTAATACAGGCGGCTTCGACAAAGACGGCAACTCGATAATGCATGATCAACTGCTCAACGAAACTCAGAACTTTGAAGCAGTTGTTCAGTATCAGTTCGACTTTGGTCTGCGTCCTTCCTTAGGTTATGTCTACTCCAAAGGTAAAGATATTAAAGGCGTCCCAGGCCATAGATATGTTGACGCTGACCGCGTGAACTACATTGAAGTTGGTACTTGGTACTACTTCAATAAGAACATGAACGTTTATACTGCATATAAATTCAACATGCTGGATAAAGATGACGCGGCAATTACTGGCGCAGCAACTGATGACCAGTTTGCAGTTGGTATCGTCTACCAGTTCTAATCAGCCAACGCGCCACGGCACGTTACTGTAAAAACTCATCCAGCCTGAGTTCGTCCCTCATTGAACTCGGGCTTTTTTATCCCCCTCGTCAAATCACCAGCAGCGGCACTCTCAACCGCTGTAGCATGTCGACAAAACTCAATTCCTGGGTGACTCCCGGCACAATAACATCTGCCAGTTTCTGTTCAACCAGAGTCGCTAAACAGTGCAAAGCCTGATCACGTAGTGCATCTTTAAAACGATGCATGTCAGAAACATATCTACGCTCCAGGATTCTTACATATTCCGGAATAAAGCCAGGTAAATGAATATGCCCTGAAGAAACGTTAGCGAAAAACCACGCATAATAAAGCGATAGTTCCCTATCATCCCGAGAAAGACATTCACCGGAATAACAATATTTCAGTACATAGAAAATCTCTGAAAACATCTTAATATAAAAAAGACTATAAATTATTATTAATTTATCTGTTAAAGATTATAGTTATGCCTTAAATATTTGGTGCATTATATCTGCTGTAACCTTAGCCACTCCTCGCACACCTGTTTCTGGTTGCTACTGTAATTAGAGAATCTGATAGCATGTAATTAACCATATCTGTCATTAGTTAATGATTAATCTGATTCATCATTTTTCCACGACTAACGGGCATACAGAACGGCTGCATCATTATTTTTTGCTAAAAATCTCATTTATGATTCTTACAGTCACCCTATGTAACGAGAGTATGCAATCTCATCTTTTCTGAAAAATGAACTAAAATATATTGCTACGCTTTACGTTTTTTATTGCAAATAAGGTTGATTCGATGAGAACACTATTCGTGAACTGTGATGTATTTTCCCTGACGTGTTTAACGCAACCCTCTACCGCTTTAGGTATATTGACTCGTTTTACGTTCCTGGTTAAATATAGCATCCAGCTCAGTCGCGAATATAGTGACTAACCTACCGAAGTAACAATAAGGAATACACTATGACTGTTCAAACAAGTAAGAACCCGCAGATTGATATTGCTGAAGATAATGCGTTCTTCCCTTCAGAATATTCGCTTAGCCAATATACCAGTCCTGTATCTGATCTTGATGGTGTGGACTACCCAAAACCGTATAGCGGTAAGCATAAAATTCTGGTGATCGCCGCTGACGAACGCTATTTGCCGACCGATAACGGTAAACTATTCTCGACGGGCAACCATCCCATTGAAACGTTGCTACCGTTGTATCACCTGCATGCTGCTGGTTTCGAGTTCGAAGTTGCGACCATCTCTGGCCTGATGACGAAGTTTGAATACTGGGCTATGCCGCACAAAGATGAAAAAGTGATGCCATTCTTTGAGCAGCATAAATCTCTGTTCCGCAATCCGAAGAAATTAGCGGATGTTGTCGCCAGCCTCAACGCAGACAGCGAGTACGCAGCAATCTTTGTTCCAGGTGGTCATGGTGCTCTTATTGGCTTACCTGAAAGCAAAGAAGTTGCTACCGCTCTGCAATGGGCAATTGAAAACGACCGCTTTGTTATCTCTCTTTGTCACGGCCCGGCTGCGTTTCTGTCGCTCCGCCACGGTGATAACCCACTAAACGGTTATTCAATTTGCGCATTCCCGGATGCAGCAGACAAACAAACACCAGATATTGGCTATATGCCGGGTCATCTGACCTGGTACTTCGGTGAAGAACTGAAGAAAATGGGAATGAACATCATCAATGATGACATTACTGGCCGGGTACATAAGGATCGTAAACTTCTCACCGGAGACAGCCCTTTTGCAGCGAATGCGCTGGGCAAACTTGCTGCACAGGAAATGCTGGCGGCATACGTGGGTTAACCGGACATCACTTACGGTGTAATAAAAAAGTGGGGGTTTATCTCCCCCACTGAATAAACGAGAGATGTTCACCACCAGTTGTTGACGCCTTATCTCTTGTCTTACCTCCATTTTTGCATCAGCTTCATGCATTGAAGAATGCAATACAATCCTTTGTTGAAATAACAAGTATAATTCAAGCAAATCATTAACACATAAAATATAAGGACATGTTATGTGGCATTACGTTATTTATCGATTTTAGAAAACGACTATCTCTGATAAACTCCATCACGTTTTAACCAGTAGGGAAGCGAGGTTAGATATGTCGTTAACGTCAATTTTTAGACGCATTGCATTTAGCTATTATGATTATTCATGTGAAGATATTGATATTGCAAATACTGAATTTGCAGTCATTCACATTCCAGATCAAATTGGTGATGCAATGGCTATTTACCCAATAATTAGATCGCTGGAATCACATAAAATAAAACATTTATTAATTGTCACATCTACAATTAATAAATCTGTTTTTGATGCGCTTCATCTTAAATACACCAAATTAACATTAGTCAGTATGACAATGCAGGACTATGCCAGCTTAAATGAAATAAAAAAACTGGCGAAAAGTATAAGAGAGCAACACGGTACACCAGATCTCTGTATTGAAGCGATGCGCAAGAAAAACTTGAAAACAATGCTATTCATAAGTCATTTAAAGGCGAAAACGAATTTACAAGTTGTGGGTTTAACGATGACATGTTATTCCCCATTATGTAAATCGGCATCAACAATGGATCAGTCTCTTCGAGCGCCAGTACCAATGACATGGGCTTTCATGATGCGAGAAGCAGGTTTCCCACCCGTCCCCCCTTTATTTGAATTACCGATCCACGAAGAGGTAATAGACGAGGTACATTATGAACTGGATCCATTGGGTTCTTATATCGCTCTTAATCTTGATGGCAGTGCCCAGGAAAGAACCTTTTCAGAGACAATAGCTCAAAAGCTAATAGCTATGATTAAAAATGAAACAAATATGCCAATTGTCATTGTTCATGGACCCAATGGTACTGAAAAAGCAGTAGAGCTAACCCAGTATTTTGACAATGTCTATCATTTATCGTTGGCTCCTTCAATAGCACGTTCTGCTGCCGTCATAAAAAATGCTTTTCTCGCGATAACGCCAGATACCTCTATTTTGCATATGACAAGTGCTTATAATGTTCCTGTCATCGCCGTGTATGCCGATTATAAAACACGCTGGCCTGCAATGGCGGATATTTCAGAGACAATTGTAGTAGGGAAAGAGATTGATCGCATCAATCTGGATGAATTCAGAAACACGGTGAAAAGAATTATCGTAAAAATTCAATCCTGATGTAATTATCAGATTTAAGAGATTTTAGATATGTCTGTTATGATTTGGCGCTAAATAGCAAAAAGCCTGCTTAAAGCAGGCTTTTTTGAATTTGGCTCCTCTGACTGGACTCGAACCAGTGACATACGGATTAACAGTCCGCCGTTCTACCGACTGAACTACAGAGGAATCGTGAGAACGAGGCGAATATTACTGAGTGGTGCAGCGAGTGTCAACACTAAAATTCACAAGCCATTTCAATCGGTTAATTAAGCAACAAAATTGATATTTAATGAACATCTGGTGCTGAATATGCGTCCCTTTCATTAGCATTTCGCAGTCTTTGCAGTGGATCCTGCTGATAAAATTGGCAGAAACGTTGCCACAGCGAGGGGAAGCGAGGCGCAAAAAGCTCCGGAGCACTAAAAAAGTATTCGGAAAGCACGGCAAAACATTCGGCAGGATCACTGGCAGCATAAGCATCGATGCTGGAGGCATTCTCCCCCACTAACTCAATTTCTTCCTGAATGTTATCCATCGCAGCGTGAAGATCGTGTTCCCAGCCCGCGACTTCGCGTAAAGAAATAAAGGGGACGCCACTGGCGCGATCGCCATTTCGGGTGTCCAGTTTATGTGCAACTTCATGGATAATCAGATTAAATCCCGAGGCATCGAAAGAATCCTGTATATCGAGCCAATTCAGCACGATGGGACCTTGCTGCCAGCTTTGACCTGACTGAACAATACGTTGATTATGAACCAGCCCTATATCGTCTTCCCATTCATCGTCTACCACAAATGGTGCCGGGTAAATTAACACTTCATGAAATCCATCCAGCCATTCCAGTCCCAGTTCCATAACAGGTAAGCAAAACAGCAAGGCAATGCGACCACTTTTCAATGCATCAAGTTCAACGCCTTGTAAAGGAACCAGCCGTTTTTGTTGCAAAAAACGTTCAGCCAGAGTGACTAATTTGTTTTGCTCTTGCTCAGTCAAACATGTCAAAAGAGGTATCGCCAAAGCTTCCTTCCACGGAATTGCATCATCATGGGCGGTTTCTTGTACTTTCCAGGGCCACTTAATCATCGTTTTGCTCGCAAACTCGTCACTTGAACAAAATTGCACGGACAGAGACTGTTAAAATGCCAAATTTCCTGGCATCATGGCAACAATCTGAACGGAGAGATGCCGGAGCGGCTGAACGGACCGGTCTCGAAAACCGGAGTAGGGGCAACTCTACCGGGGGTTCAAATCCCCCTCTCTCCGCCAATCATTCAAACAGCTAGTCCGCCCCATGTCAGTGACACAAATCCCATTGAGAAAATTCGAAAAATTCATCCGCGAAAAATAACGCCTGTAAGTAACCTGCACTACTTTAGCAATCACATTTTTCTCGCTGTTTTTGAATTTCTAATACGCGCCTGAACCCACAATTCTGTTTCGTTTCCGCACATTACAGTGATGCCCCTACCCGTCCCCCATAGTCATTTTCTGACATAAAAACATTTGCAGATGCTCTCTGTCGCGGTAGTCTCATAAGGTTCGTTTATAGTTCGACGGCAATGTGAGTTACCTTTTCCATACTAATTATAAAAAGACAGTACAAACAGGAACATTATGGACTCCACGCTCATCTCCACGCGTCCCGATGAAGGCACGCTTTCGTTAAGTCGCGCCCGACGAGCTGCGTTAGGCAGTTTCGCCGGTGCCGTCGTCGACTGGTACGATTTTTTACTCTATGGCATTACCGCCGCACTGGTGTTTAATCGCGAGTTTTTCCCGCAAATAAGCCCGGCAATGGGAACGCTCGCCGCATTTGCTACTTTTGGGGTCGGTTTCCTTTTCCGTCCGCTCGGAGGTGTCATTTTCGGCCATTTTGGCGACCGTCTGGGACGTAAACGCATGTTAATGCTGACCGTCTGGATGATGGGCATCGCAACAGCTTTGATTGGTATTCTCCCTTCGTTTTCGACTATTGGCTGGTGGGCACCGATTTTATTGGTGACGCTGCGTGCCATTCAGGGTTTTGCCGTCGGCGGAGAGTGGGGAGGCGCTGCATTGCTGTCTGTTGAAAGCGCGCCGAAAAATAAAAAAGCCTTTTACAGCAGCGGCGTACAAGTTGGTTACGGTGTAGGGTTACTACTTTCAACCGGACTGGTTTCACTGATCAGCATGATGACTACTGATGAGCAGTTTTTGAGCTGGGGCTGGCGCATCCCTTTCCTGTTTAGCATCATACTGGTGCTGGGCGCATTGTGGGTGCGTAATGGCATGGAGGAGTCCGCTGAATTTGAACAACAGCAACATAATCAAGTGACCGCGCAAAAGCGTATCCCGGTTATCGAAGCCCTGTTACGACATCCCGGCGCTTTCCTGAAGATTATTGCACTACGCCTGTGCGAGTTGCTGACAATGTATATCGTTACCGCCTTTGCACTTAACTATTCAACCCAGAATATGGGGTTACCGCGCGAATTGTTCCTTAATATTGGTTTGCTGGTGGGTGGGTTAAGCTGTCTGACAATTCCCTGTTTTGCCTGGCTTGCCGACCGTTTTGGCCGCCGTAGGGTGTATATCACTGGCGCGTTAATTGGAGCGTTAAGCGCGTTTCCTTTCTTTATGGCACTTGAGGCACAGTCTATTTTCTGGATTGTTTTCTTCTCCATTATGCTGGCGAACATTGCGCATGACATGGTGGTTTGTGTGCAACAACCGATGTTCACCGAGATGTTTGGTGCCAGTTATCGCTACAGCGGCGCGGGGGTCGGATACCAGGTTGCCAGTGTGGTAGGGGGTGGATTTACACCTTTTATTGCTGCAGCTCTCATTACTTATTTTGCTGGAGACTGGCATAGCGTCGCCATTTATTTGCTGGCAGGATGCCTGATTTCCGCAATAACTGCTTTGTTGATGAAAGACAATCAACGCGCCTGAGGGTCTGGCGAAGATCATTCGATCTTCGCCTTCCACTTTTGTTTCACATTCCTGTGACATACTATCGGAAACGCGGTAATTGTATGGAACAGGAGACACACATGAATAATAAGGGCTCCGGTCTGACCCCAGCTCAGGCACTGGATAAACTCGACGCGCTGTATGAGCAATCTGTAGTCGCTTTACGCAATGCCATTGGCAAATATATTAAAAGTGGCGAATTGCCTGATGAAAACGCCCGCAAACAAGGTCTTTTTGTCTATCCATCACTGACCGTGACCTGGGACGGCAGCACAACCAATCCCCCCAAAACACGCGCTTTCGGTCGCTTTACTCACGCTGGCAGCTATACCACCACCATCACACGCCCTGCTCTCTTTCGTTCGTATCTCAATGAACAACTTACTTTGTTGTATCAGGATTATGGCGCGCATATCTCCGTGCAACCGTCACAGCATGAAATCCCCTACCCCTATGTCATTGATGGCTCCGAGTTAACGCTTGATCGCTCAATGAGCGCCGGGCTAACGCGTTATTTCCCGACAACAGAGCTGGCACAAATTGGCGATGAAACTGCAGACGGCATTTATCATCCGGCGGAATTTTCTCCGTTATCGCATTTTGATGCACGCCGGGTAGATTTTTCCCTCGCGCGGTTACGCCATTATACCGGCACACCTGTCGAACATTTTCAGCCGTTCGTCTTGTTTACCAACTACACACGTTATGTGGATGAATTCGTTCGTTGGGGATGCAGCCAGATCCTTGATCCTGAAAGCCCTTATATTGCACTTTCTTGCGCTGGCGGGAACTGGATCACTGCCGAAACAGAAGCACCTGAAGAAGCAATTTCCGACCTCGCATGGAAAAAACACCAGATGCCCGCCTGGCATTTAATCACTATTGATGGTCAGGGCATCACTCTGGTGAATATTGGCGTGGGGCCGTCAAATGCAAAAACCATCTGTGATCATCTGGCGGTGCTACGTCCGGATGTCTGGTTAATGATTGGTCACTGCGGTGGATTACGTGAAAGCCAGTCTATTGGTGATTATGTACTTGCGCATGCTTATTTACGCGATGACCACGTTCTCGATGCGGTTCTGCCGCCCGATATTCCTATTCCCAGCATTGCTGAAGTGCAACGTGCGCTTTATGACGCGACCAAGCTGGTCAGCGGTAGACCGGGTGAGGAAGTTAAACAGCGGTTACGTACTGGCACTGTGGTAACCACAGATGACAGAAACTGGGAGCTGCGCTACTCGGCTTCTGCACTGCGTTTTAACTTAAGCCGGGCCGTGGCGATTGATATGGAAAGTGCAACCATTGCAGCACAAGGATATCGTTTCCGCGTGCCATACGGGACGCTACTGTGTGTTTCAGATAAACCGTTGCATGGTGAGATTAAACTTCCCGGCCAGGCTAACCGTTTTTACGAAGGCGCTATTTCCGAGCACCTGCAAATTGGCATTCGGGCGATAGATTTGCTGCGCGCGGAAGGCGATCGACTGCATTCGCGTAAACTGCGAACCTTTAATGAGCCGCCGTTCCGGTAATGAGTTCAGATCCTTTGCGTCAGGAAAAAATGTGAAGGATTTGATAAGTAGCAAAGCAAAAAGCCCGCTATCAAAGCGGGCTTTTCAGAATTTGGCTCCTCTGACTGGACTCGAACCAGTGACATACGGATTAACAGTCCGCCGTTCTACCGACTGAACTACAGAGGAATCGTGAGAACGGGGCGAATATTAACTATGCCCATCCACAATGTCAAAGCCTGTTTTTTAATTTTGAAAGCGTTTGCTGAAATATTCTGCGTTTTGCCGTTTATTCCGACACAACTGGCTTTTTTTCACACTTTTTATGTTCAGCGCGAGGATATTTCCATAGCCAACGCCCGGTCACCATCCGCCAGTAAAACAGCACGGCACGCACGGCCCAGTCGGCAAACATCCCCATCCAGACGCCAACCACGCCCCAGTCAAGCATAATTCCCAGCGCATAACCCACAACCACGCGGCATCCCCACATGCTCAGCATAGAAACCCACATGGCGTAGCGTGCATCACGAGCACCTTTAAAACCAGCAGGTAACACCCATGAGGCGGACCAAATAGGCATAAACAAAGCGTTTAGCCAAATCAGAATCACAACGACATGTTTAACTTGTGGATCCTGGGTATAAAACGACGCCATAACTCCGGCAAAAGGGGCAGTCAACCAGGCTATTGCCGTTAGTCCAATAGTGGACAGCCAGAAAACATGCCGCAACTGAATTTCTGCTTGCGCTATCTGCCCTACCCCCAGTCTTCGACCGGTGATTATTGTGGAGGCTGAACCGAGTGCACTTCCTGGTAAATTGATAAGAGCCGCGATCGAAAAAGCGATAAAGTTCCCGGCAATAACGCTGGTTCCCATCCCGGCGACAAACATTTGTGTTAATAACCGGCCACTGGTAAATAATACAGATTCAACGCTCGCAGGAATACCGATCCCCATTACTTCCCAGATAATGCTGAAATTCAAAGGCTTAAAATAGCTCTTTAACGAGATCCGTAGCGCAGGGTTAAAACCAATCGCCAGTACCCACAAAATTGCAATTGCGCCAATATAACGGGAAATAGTTAATCCCAGCCCAGCCCCGACAAAACCCAATCCCTGCCAGGAAAAAAGACCGTAAATTAATATACCGCTAATAATAATATTAAGAATATTCAGGCTGCCGTTTATAAGCAGCGGTATTTTCGTATTCCCTGCACCGCGAAGTGCCCCACTGCCAATCAAGGTGATAGCCGCAGCAGGATAACTGATTACCGTTAGCTCCAGGTAAGTCAGCGCCAGTGCTTTCACTTCCGTCGAGGCATCACCTGCAACAAATTCGATAATGTGCTCGCCAAAATGATGAATAAGAACAGCCAACAGCACGGCAAACAACGTCATGATTACCAATGATTGCCGTGTCGCTACTCTGGCTCGCCGTCGATCACGTTTACCGAGACTAAATGCCACAACGACAGTAGTACCAAGATCGATAGCGGCAAAAAAGGCCATAATGACCATATTGAAGCTATCAGCCAACCCTACGCCCGCCATCGCATCTTTTCCCAGCCAACTGACCAGAAAAGTGCTCAGGACGCCCATCAACAGGACACAGGCATTCTCCATAAAGATAGGAACAGCAAGCGGAGTTATCTCACGCCAGAACAACACTTTGTAACTCTTGCGTTTTGCGTGCCAGCGAGTGTGGCGTAAAGCAGAGGAGATATTCAAAGCCGACCCTAATTGCAGAAAGTGAAACCACATTTCAAATAATGAGGGAGAATCAGCAAAGCTGCAAAGATTTTCGCTGTCAAATTGTCTGCAAATGCAACAAACTGTTGATAGAAACGGCAAACAGTTAGGTTTTTTAAAAATCGGGTTTGACAAAATATTTTTCGCCGTTAAGATGTGCCCCAACAGCGATTCCTCTGTAGTTCAGTCGGTAGAACGGCGGACTGTTAATCCGTATGTCACTGGTTCGAGTCCAGTCAGAGGAGCCAATTTAAAGAAAGCAGACGTTCACTGACGTCTGCTTTCTGCATTTATATCAACTGGTTATCCCCTTCTTCAGGTTCACCCTCGTTCGTTAAAAACCGCTCGAATCCACACTACTTTGCTGGTAAAAATGCTGGTAAAGCTGGTTCGATTTGCGTTTTACCAGCACGCGGAGGGAACCGTCATGTCACTTACTGATACTAAAGTAAAAAATGCCAGACCAGCGGAAAAAGCCGTCAAGCTCACTGATGGATTTGGTCTCTACCTTCTTGTGCATCCCAATGGTTCAAAATACTGGCAGTTAGGCTATCGCTTCGATGGTAAACAGAAAGTGTTTTCCATTGGTGTTTACCCTGCGGTTTCTCTTGCTGATGCCAGACAACGACGTGATGAAGCAAAAAAGCTGCTTGCTCAGGGAATCGATCCCAACGCTAAAAAACAGGCTGATGAAAAAGCTCTGCAGGAAAAGCGGGATAAAACCCGTTCGTTCCGGGTCGTTGCCAGAAGCTGGTTTGCCACCAAAACAAAATGGTCAGAAGATTACGCCGATACGGTATGGAAGCGCCTTGAGACCTATGTATTCCCGGATATTGGCGACAGCAACGTTTCAGATCTGGATACGGGTGATCTGCTTGTTCCGGTTAAAAAAGCAGAAACGCTTGGCTATCTTGAAATTGCCATGCGGATCAAGCAATACATCACTGCCATCCTGCGTCACGCCGTTCAGCAAAAGCTTATGCGCCATAATCCTGCCTACGATATGGAAGGTGCTGTGCAGAAACCAGAGACTGAGCACCGTCCTGCACTGGAGCTGGAAGAGATCCCCCTGCTACTTGAACGTATTGATGCCTACAAAGGCCGTGGACTTACCACACTGGCGATTAAACTCAATCTGTTGATTTTCATTCGTTCCAGTGAACTCCGCTATGCACGATGGTCTGAAATCGACTTCAACAGTAAGTTATGGGTGATACCAGAAAAGCGTGAAGCGATTGAGCGCGTCAAATATTCCACGCGTGGCGCAAAAATGAAACGCCAGCACTTTGTTCCCCTCTGCAGGCAGGCTATTAAGATACTGAAAGAGATCCGTCAGCTTACCTATGAAGAAGGTAACGACGCCGGATTAATTTTTACTGGATGTTATGACTCATTCAAACCCATGAGTGAAAACACCATCAACAAGGCGCTGCGTAAGATGGGCTATGACACCACGCAGGACATCTGCGGTCATGGTTTCCGAACACTGGCATGTAGTGCTCTGATTGAATCAGGGCTATGGTCTGAAGATGCGGTAGAACTTCAGATGAGCCACAAGGAAAGCAACAGTGTTCGTGCTGCCTATACCCATAAGGCCAAGCATCTTGAGCAGCGAAGGTTAATGTTACAGTGGTGGGCTGATTTTCTTGATGCAAACCGGGATGGGATGGTCAGACCGTTTGAGTTTGCATCGATAGCTCAGCCATAAAAATATCTTGTATTTACTCAATAACAGAAGCTCGTGAGATCGGGCTTTTGTCGTATCTGAACAAACAGTTTTCCACTTTGTTTCTACACGCAGCATGGGTTTAGATCGACATTCCGTCATTGGGCTGGTGAAACGACCAACTACCCGCGTGAGGTTATTGAACATGCCTTAGCGCACCAGTTGGCAGATAAGGCCGAACAGGACTATGGTCTGAAGATGCGGTGGAACTCCAGATGATCCACAAGGAAAGCAACAGTGTTCGTGCTGCCTATCCCCATAAGGCCAAGCATCTTGAGCAGCGAAGGTTAATGCTACAGTGGTGGGCAGATTTTCTTGATGCTAACCGGGATGGGATGGTCAGGCAGTTTAAATTTGCTCAATAAGTAAGATTTAACTTTTTCACAACTTTGATTAAGATTCCTGTAAACCGTAAATAGCAAGTTTCCCGATTATTTCGTTACTAACAGAATAGTAACGTTATTTATGAGTTTTACATGAAGAAAAACTTCACATTTTGCAAGGTGTTAGATGATTTTTAGTCCACTTTATAATATCCTTTAGCTAAGGAGAATGCGTATTTCATACATAAAGCTAATGTTAAATATGTATTAATAGATTTACGCTATGATTTGATTAACAGGGGCAGCAAAAAATGTCAGAAAGCGTCAACTCAGGAGTTGAGGGAGGCTCAGGATATACATTCCAACGTTGTTGTGTTGTATACCTTCTTTTTGATGATTACGAAAAACTAAACTCTCCATTGCTAGATTATTTTATATGTGTTGAACACCATGAAGATTTTCTTTTTGCCTTTGTTGATGAAAATGGTGACATTAGTCGCATTGATACTTATCAAGCTAAAAAATCAAGAGATGACTGGAAAACGGATCAAAAATTTTGTGAGATCATCGGAAAAATATCGCTTGTTGGAAATGAACTTATCAACGATAAACACCCCAAATCTGATGATTACAAACACACTCTATCTTTCTTGACAAATCGAAATATTATACTTCAGGGTAAGAAAGAAAAAGGTAAAAAATGCAAAGTAGAAAAAATACAAGTAACAAACATCTCTAAAAATTATTCTGATCTACATGATGAAATCAAAGAAAACATTCAATCAAAACTAATAGATGGAGAAATTGCAGATTTTAAGCAACTCTCTAATGTAAAATTTAGTTTCATTGACCTTCCTCAAACTTATAAAGGGTGGAGAAGAACGCTAACAGGTTTATCTACTGAGGTTCTAGGTTGTAAGGTTAGTGATCATGACGCTGTAATAACAACTCTAATGGCTTTATTGCAAGATGTTGAGTTAACATATAATAATGCTGGATATGCTTTACTTACAGATAGGTCAAAGCGTTTGACCAAACAAAAAATTGATGCAACATTCAGTATGTTCCAAGAAAGTAAAAAAGCTTTCAACTTTTGGCGTTCTCATGCAGATAAATTGGCGAAAGGATTATCAATTAAGCTCCCTATAAAAAGAAGAGCGCAAGAATTATTAGATAACTGTTTCGATTTTTTTAAAGACATTCAACAAGTAGAATACAAAAAGATTTATAAATTTGTATCAGAAAACACGCAAATAGATTATAAACATACAGATGAAGCAGATTGTATTACTGAATTATATCAAACTTATATTAACACATATAATTCAAGGTTAGAAAAACACATGATTGCATTTGCGATAATAGCTGCATATGTTGAGACAAGAGGAATGTATGTCTAAATTAATTCTGAAAAGCATTTTAGCATACTCTATGAATAATAAATGTTTTTTTTGCACTGATTTTGGTGACTCAGTCAATATTATTCACGGGAGGAACACATCAGGGAAAAGTACATTAATGCAATCAATTTTGTACACAATGGGTGTTAATGATTCCAAAGAAAATTTGCACGACATTCTTACAGAAAGAGTACTCTTTCGTCTTGAGTGTGAAATAACAAAAGTAAAATCATCTCATACGGTTGTATTTGTTCGATTTGATGATACTCTCGTCGTTCGCATTGATGATAGAGTCCCCCTACGGTTTGATGGCATTAATGGAAATAACTCATATGAATATGCAAGATACAAAAGATTATTTAACCACTTATTTGACTTTAAACTAACATTACAGAACCAAACTAAGTTTACTGATGCACCGATAGAAGCTGCATTCTTGCCATTCTATATATCTCAATCTGTTGGTTGGGTTTATCTAAGAGAATCAATAGGTGATTATAGATTTTATAAAGACTTCAAATATGACTACCTTGATTACTACGCAGGCATAAAAGATCGTACGGACAGATTGCAAAAATATATGTTGCAAAAAGAAAAACAACAAATTGAATATGAAAGAGATCTATTAATTCAATACAAAACAAAAGATAGCTCTCTTAAAATCTCTGAGATATTAGAATCTCGATTCAAAGGGGAAGCAATTGATTACTTAAAAAAATACAACATATTAGCAGCAAATCTGATTACGGAAGAAGCTAAGTATGAAAAACTATGCAATAAACTCAGTATGTTACGTGGACGTCAAAAAGTACTTTTACAAACTATTCGAAATTTAAAACTTCAAAAACCCAGCGTTGACACATGTCCTGTATGCGAACAAACGCTACCCGGCGATCTTAGACAATTATATATCTATACTCAAGATATTAACGATGCGCTACGAGAAAAAGAACGTATAACTGAAGAAATTAAAGATGTTTCGTCATCATTAAATTCTGTTGAAAGAAAGATCAAACACGATAGTGAAAAAATAAACCTTGAGTATGAGGTGTTAAAAGAATCGAGAATTAAAAATATTGACTTTGACAATTGGGTTAATCACCGTGCAAATATCACCATTTTAAATGATATTAAAATTAAAGAAGCTAGTTATGTCGAAAAAATATCAAACCTTCAGACCCAAATTGACAACCTACTCACAGATTCACAAATTAAAGCTCTCCGAAACAACATTGACAAGGAATTTTTAACTATTTTCAGCGAAAAAGCAAAAGCTTTGAAGGTAATAATACCTAATAATCCAAGGTATCAAAATCTTTATTCCATTACATCCTTCCCCTTCCAAGGTGTTGAATTACACAAAATAATCATGGCTTATCATTTTTCCTTTATTAAATTAATCAATAAAAGAAAAACAATCCATAAATTTCCATTTTTGTTAGATGCTATATTCAAAGAAGATATAGATATAGGAAATAGAGATCTTATTTTTAAGTTCTTAGAAAATGAATCTGGCAATACTGAGCAAATGCTATTTACTGTAGCAGAATATAAAAAAAATGAAATTAATGACAATCCACTTTTTGATATCAATGAAATAAATAAGAAATATTTCGCAGGAAAAGCGAAACAAATTTGTATCGGTAATGCAAAATCAGTGAGATCATTTCTATTAAATAAAGAGCTAAACAATAGCGAGAAAATTCTATTGGATGACGCCTTCTCTTTATTACAAACCTCATAATAGCTGAAAGGGCCTATCGGCCCTTCTTACCTGTAATTTATGAAATCATCCATAGCGAGATTACCGACATGCATATAACCTTCTTAAATTACTATAACAGTGATCATTCTTACCACCACTACAACGCTCCTCATTATATTCTGCAATAAGGGTTCCAGATATATAACCAAACTGAGGACTATACGTTGATCCCGGACAGGCACATGTTCCAGTATCACTATTCGGTATAACGCATTTATAACCAGAGATTTGATCTGTTATCGTTATAAAAATACCTTTCAGGCCATCACCACTTGCTGTCTGCCATTTACCGTTAACACACGATAACACTCGACCTGTACTGTCTCGTCCCACCAAACCATTAGGCGTACATTTCGCATTCAACGTTGCCTGACCATTCAGGTGGAGATATTCACCTGCTTTGATTCTGCCTGTTGATTCAATTGTTCCGTAGGATTTTATCGTCCCGGCGGTAAGATTACCTGACGCATAAATATTACCCGCATTGTTCATGTAAGCTTTAACTGTTTTACCGGTTCCAACACCAACAGTCCCCGACGCATACAAATCATAGGTGCGAACACCGCCAGCCCAGCCAGCAGGAAAATCGTTTGGATTAAGTCCGTTCGTCGCAATACGGCTACCAAACTTCGCCAGACCAGTTGTTGATAGCGTGTTCAGATAGGTATCGGATTTTACCTTGAGGTTGTTGTTGATATTTACAGAACCATTAAGGGTCGAGGTTCCACCCACAGTCAGATCTGATGCAACAGACGCATTACCCGTTGTCTTAAGTGCCCCGGTTGTTGTTGTCCCTGATGCAGTAATGTCTTTGATGTTTTTGATGCTCTTACCACCAAGATTCAGATCACCCGTCATCGGTAACGTTCCATCACGACGCAGATAAACAGAATACATTGAAGAGTTATACCCCACGCGGTAAGCCAGTAATCCACCACCCGTGATATTGCTGTAGCTGTTAGAGTTCTCACTCCACTGACCACCATAGCCGGAAGCTATCTTGGTGTTTCTGCTCATCCCACCATCAACACCTGCCGCCTGAACCGCTTTACCTAACAGGTCATAACGAATACGACCACCTTCTTCCCACGGGCTGGCGGTTGTTATAAGGCCATTAATGACGTAATCCGGCGCTGTTCCTGAACGCTTTAACACAATTTTGTAGGATGCTTTTTGCGCATTCGTTCCTGTATAGCCTACAGGCAACAGACCTTCATTAATTAACGTCTGGTAAGTGATTTCACAACCAGCAGCCGAACAGGTTCTTGGCCCCGGATCACTGCTTTGATTGTTGGATGATGACAGTGTGGAAATCTTGTCATAGCGAATACTGATATAGCGGTTAACTGCTTCACCAAGCTGTTTAATCTGTGTTCCAACATTATCAGCCAATACTGCTTCCTGATCGTTTCTCATATCCTGAAACTTCATAAAAGCGATAAGCGTTCCAATACCTAAAACAATAGTCACTTCCAGTAAGGTAAATCCTTTTTTCTTTATCATAATTATCTCCCTGTTTTAGCAATAAGAAAGAAAAGGGCTTACGCCCTCTTCATTAAATAGACGTGAAAACTAATGTATTACTTGTGGCATTCGTACATGCTGCTGCCGTAGCTGCCACATCGAGTGTTCCTCCAGCGGCTTTAACAACCTTGGTTCCAACCGTAGTAATGTAGAAATTACCTGCTGCCGCTGTCGCAATCTTCACACATTCCGCTGCTGGCACATTATCGTATGTGATAGTGAAAGAAGAGCCAGCCGCTGATGACGGCCCAGTTGCTGCCGCAGCCAGCGTCACATTACCTTTAAAGGCATTGATTGGTTTAGCTGCCGTTCCTGAGCCACTTAACATATTGTCAGGGAAGATTTTTGCCTGAACAGCCACAGTATTTGTTAAGCCAGTAAAGCTTGATGCCGATGTGTATAATGCTTTAACACCTGCCTGTATGGTGGCAATGTTATTGGATTCTGCCTGTGCTCTTTGTGAAGCCTGAACCTTGGGATACACGATAAAAGCCGCTACCACTAATGCAGCAATGATGCCTAATACAAGCAATAGTTCGAGTAGTGAGAAACCTTTCTTACTTTTTCTTTTGTTATTTAATAAAACCATTATTATCTCCTTTTTTGTTTTAATGATAACTCCTGTTATAACGCTTCTCTCATATCTGGCAATAGAAATAGCAAGATATATTTAACTCTGTCTGACAGACGGATGAATTAAAAAAGGCAAAGATTTCTCTTTGCCTTCCGGGAGATTTAAAAACAACATTTGTTATCACTACTGTCATTATTACTTCCTCATGGGATATTTATCACATCTGATAAAAAAGTAATAATGACGTTCACTACATAAATATAAAAATTAACAGATTACTGGTCGAACAGAACGCATGATTGAAAAGGAAAAAAATATTAATAAAGGATGATTCTGCGTTCTGTTCTTTTATATAGATAACAGATAATAATCAGATATCAATACCTGAATCAAAATAAATTTAAATATTTTTTATTTTTGTCTTCCATCCATTTGCGCCAGAAACTTCCTGCCTGCTTTTATATACGTTATTTTTTCAATATCATTCAGGTCAGGAACTGAAAGCAAAATCCCCATAACGAGTTCTTTATCCACCTGTTCGATATCGCAATGCATAGCCTTAGCTACTTCCGCACCAAGAATAATCTTTAGCCTTGTTTCAACTTTCTTACGTTCTGATTTCTCCAGAGACTTAAGACGATTAAGTTCTAGTTGAGCAAAAGCAACCTTTTGCTTTAATGTTTTTTCTGTTCTTGTTTTTTTACTTTCATTATCCATAGTTATCACCTCTTGCTGTTTACACGTATTTAATTATCACAAATATAAATGACGTCAAATTTACACCGTTTTGTCAGAGGAAATAAATCTGGACTATCCACAAATAAAATAATGCAACACATGTGATAGTGTTCACTAACCAAAAATATCTGGCACTCTCCGCGTTACTTATTTTTGCGCATTTGTGCTTTTATTTTCACCTGTCAATTTTAAACTCTATTTTCCAATCTCAACCTGTGAATTGTGCAACACATAACACTCTCTGTTTTATTGGTTTTTTCCATCAAATTTAGCTATCCCGTCTTACGGCGGGAATAATTAATACTTCTTTTGCCCTTACGGGCCTTTTCTTTACTCTTTTTGTCCTGTGGACGTGAAACCTACACCTTTAATCCAGTTTGCGCCGCTTAACCCGGCGTATTATTTTACAACCATACATATATTTCGTATTAATTAATAAGAGGGGCATTTTACATTGGCTTATTTTCTTAAAGACAATGCCCACCCACACACTGCTACGCAGTGTGTGGGGTCTACCGACGGTTGCCTGCCGCAGGCTAAAAGCAAAACCAAGGTCAACGTCAACACCAAAGTTTTTCTTACGAAAAACTAACAGCATTACTTTTATTTGAGGTTATATTTTTAATGGCGATTTTTCATCTGGATTTTAAAATTGTGAAACGAAGCGAAGGCATGACTTCCGTTGCGAAAGCTGCCTACCATGCCCGTACACGTATTACAGATGATCGCATTGGCGAAACATTTGATTTCAGCCACAGAACAGATCTTCATGGTCATATTATATTAGCGCCCGTTTCCGCACCTGCTCATATTGTTGAATGCTCCTCAGCACTCTGGAATGAAGTTGAAAGAGTGGAACGCCAGAACAACGGTCAAACAGCCCGTTATTTTGATGTCGCTATCCCCGTAGAACTCAGTAATGATGACAAGAAAAAATTGGTTGCTGAATACTGCCAGAAGAACTTTGTTGATAAAGGAATGATTGCTGATGTCGCATTCCACGATTTAGATGGTAAGAATCCCCATGCTCACGTCATGTTAACCCTGAAAACCATTGGTCCCGAAGGCTTCGGTAAAAAAGACAGAAGCTGGAATGATAAGAAGATAATGATCCAATGGCGTGAGTCATGGGCCACGATGTCAAACAGCTACCTTGAGGCTGCAGGGAGTGAAGAACGTATCGATCACCGTTCTCTCAGGACACAATGTGCTGATGCCCTTGCTCACGCAGAAGAAGCATTCAGTGCTGAAGAGAAAGCATTCTGGCTTGCTAAAGCGACAGAAACTAACCGCCCGGCAATGCAGCGTGTTCATCGTGCTAAATGGAATAACACCGAGTCTCAGGAACAACGAGCTGCTGAACAAGCTCAACGCGATCATCAAATTAAAGAAGCAAAAAAGGTCTACACCACATTCAGTGAGCTACCACTGGAAATCGTTGTTGATGTCAGAAGCTTTACGATTACACATCCTGCTGAACCAGAAGAAATCGTTATCCCTGACTACCCGGCAACAGAAGAGCAGCAACCTGTTCTTACAACATCTGAACCACACAGAAGACCAGCCGTAAAATCTTACCGTGACCCCAGTAAGGTCAGTAAAGTAAATGTATCAGGGAAGAAATCCCCTGTTCTGGTTGTTCCTGAACCAAATGCATCCACTAAACTGAAAACCCCATCTCTTCAAAAAACCAGAGCGGTGAACCGTGCTCCTATGGGAAGTAGAAAACAGACTAAACCCCGTCAGAATGGTTTGTTTAAGCGTTTCACACTACTGATAGTAGGCTATATAAGAGAGAAATTTATCTGGGCCAAAAGGAAAGCAGATACCACTGATGCTGACCATGATAAGCGTATCGCAGAGAGCTATGTCTATGATGAAGTGTTAGGAGTCAATGTTCCACGCTCAGAGTTTGAAAAACGTACCAAATTTAACAATACTGAAAACAAGGCATCTGTATGTGAAATCAGCTACTTACCTAAGCATTCACAGCAAATTTTCGGTAATATCACAGGTGACCCCTTTGAACCATCATCACAGTTAAAAAGCATCTCATCTTCGAAATTAGGCTTACGGCAGTTTCATAAAAATATAAAATGAACTATGATATACAATATTTTTTAGAAAAAAAGTATAACAGAAAGGATATATATGTTATTTAATATCAAGCTAAATAATTTCAAATCATTTTCTTCTGAAACTGAAATTCCCTTGGCTCCTATAACTCTTATATATGGGCCTAACTCATCTGGCAAAAGTAGCATTATTCAAGCTCTACTAGCTTTAAAACAATCACTTATTGGTAACAACAAAAACGGTGAATTTATATCTTCTGGTGAATGTTTAGATTTAGGTGATTTTGAATCTGTCATTAGCAATCATGATTTAGCTGAAAATTTATCTATCAGTATAGCATTCAAGAATGGAATGAATATTAAGGAATATAATGACGAGTTTATGTTTCAACCAATTTTTGGTGCAGACGATATAAGACACTTCAGCACAACCTATAAATATTCCGAGGCAAACCCGACGACAAACTTGACTAGTAATAAAAATTATTTATCGTATTTCAAATATACTGTTACTCAATCAAAGTCTGATAAAAAGGTATTTGGAATAGATGTATTAGGGAGCAAGCTAGGGAGTTTTTCTTTTGAAAATAATGGATTTGATGATTTAGCCACGTTCTTCAACAGGCGTGATCGTCGCTCGAAAAAATTAGAAATACCAGAATATTATAATGAGCTTATCAGTGCAAAAATCTTGATATCTCCTATCCTATCAATCCCTATATATTCCCCCGTAAGAGAAGATTTTAATATAATAAGTAATTATTTTAATTCCATTGCTTATGAAATACGACATGAACTATTAAAAATCAACTATCTTGGGCCATTAAGAACTCACCCTAGAAGATTTTATTCTTCCGAAAGAGAAAATGTCAAAAAGAACAAGGGGCAGACAAATTTAGGAGCAGATCTTTATTATGGAGGGAGTTCAGGGCAAGAAAAAGTCAATTATTGGATGAATAAGTTTGATATCCCATATAAGTTAAGTGTAGAAAATATTGGTAATAATATTACAGGTAATATTATATCATTAATGCTTTGTGATACGAGAAATAACACAAGTGTTACACCTGCTGATGTGGGCTTTGGAATAGGGCAAGTTCTTCCAATAATCACATGTGCAGTAACTAAAAAAAATCAAACAATATGTGTTGAACAACCCGAAATACATTTGCACCCAAGATTACAAGCACATCTGGCTGATTTATTTATTGAAACATCGAGCAATGCTGATGGAAACCAATGGATAATAGAAACTCATAGTGAAGCTCTAATGCTTAGATTACAGAGAAGAATAAGAGAGAAGAAAATAGATAAAAATTCTGTAAAAGTATTGTATGTTGATGTCGGAATGTCTGGAACGAGTGTTATGGAATTACCTTTAGATGATGAAGGAGATTTTTTGAAACATTGGCCAGAAGGATTCTTTGAAGAACGCATGAAAGAAACTATGGGGATTGACTAATGTTAACAGAGTTTCATTTCGATGAATTCTATCTTGGAAGTGATGAACTAGATAGTGATAATGCTATTTTTATTCATAAGAAAATAATCGACTCATGGAAAGATTTTGGTTGTTTTGTTTATCCTAATATGAAAAAAACGGATTATATTGAATGGATAAACGGCCTTGAACCAAAAATATCACAATTGTGGCAAGTGGCATTTTCGCATTATAAGAAAAGCTCAATGGTAAGTACTTACACGCCAATTTGTGACTTTCTAAACCCAGTGGATATAGAAGCGACCTATAGAGCTGATGAGCTTGATCTAATCATAATACCTAATAACTCTCCGCTTATAAACACACCTCTGATTACCGCGCACAATTTAGAAATATCAAAAACTATTGGGATCATAGATAGTTTAAGTTTTGCAAACAGTAAATCTCTTTGTGAAACTGACATAGCAGATGGAGATTCAATAGATGATATTTTGGAGAAAAGATTCAAAAAATTAATAAAGAACTCAAAAGTAATAACCATAATTGATAGGTATTGGGCGAAAAATCATGATGAAGATATTTCTCGCAGAAAGCCTGCGTTAGAAAAAATATTAGATTACATATATTTTCTGAAGAAAAATATTTCAATTGTGATCTATACATCAAATGTTAACAGTCCAGATAACTACAATACAATTTTAACTAACTACGTGAACTTCACATTAAAAGGATCGACAAACTTCAGTAAATACATTACATATTTTGAGATTTCCGTTTGCGACGATAACTTATTCCAACCGAAAGGACATGACAGATACCTTGCATTTGATGATAAGGTCTGCATCTTAGGAAGAGGTATCTCAATTTTTAGAGCTTATCCTGTTCAAAACTGCACCCTTAATATTAAAGACATAAATCAAACACAATTTAACAAAATATTAAAAGAGTTTTCTAGAAATAGGAAATTTAAAATTGATATTTTATAAATATAGTTATATTTACCACCAAAAATTCTCAATCACATGATCTGGTGGTGGAGATTATTACTAGGTTGAAGAAAACAAAGCTTCTGATTTTTTAATTGAAAAATCGGTGATTATTACATAGATCACCGAATCTTTTCTAGATACTGAAATCACATAATTCCTTTTAATACAATATTATCAGAGAATAGTTTTGCCCGTGTTCGACGCCACAATAGGAGATATTGAAAAACTGATGGTATGCCACCTTGGATAGGCCTCATATAAAACAGAGCTATATATCTTACATAAACATGCCCCTATTCTGACTTTCAACAGAACAACAGGGGCACTTAACAAGCCGATATTCCTTTAGTTGGCTTTCCAACCATTACTGGTCTTAACAAGAGAGATAAGACTTTCAGCAGGTTCAGTCATTCCCCTAACGCCACCGAATGCGCTTTTATCCACCCACGAAGGAACATCAGCCAGCCTCCACGTATACGACACGCGAACAATCTTCATGCCACTTGCATCGGCTTCTGTCCATTCTTTAATTTCAGCTACGGCACGATGACCGATACAGACACCATCCTTGCGATCCCAGAACTCAACCTCTTGTCCCTTATCCGTTACTTCCAGAACATCAACATTGCTAAAACCGTTAGACTCCTGCGAAACATCAAACAGCCCTTGTTCAGACAGGCCGTTTAAGATTTCATCATTTTCATTGTATCCGGCAGATCGATAACCACGATTGACCCGAACAGGAAAACCTTTATTAAACACACGATCATTGTCCTGTAATGAATAGCACACCTTAGATTTTGATATCTTCGCGTTAATCGCCTTTTCAAAATCACCTTTCTCACCACATCCCGCCAGTGCCAGAGCTGCGCCAGCAACGAGTAAAATCTTCTTCATCTGCTTATCCATCCTGATAATCAAAGTGCCTAAATTTTTGACCTAATCCGGTCAGGGCTAGAGTTGTTGCGGGATCCGGCTGATATCACATCGCAAAACCACCGCTTAACCAATTGATAGGATTCAATTCTTTTAACGTCTCGTCATATCGTTTAAAACGATCAAAAACGACCACATGATAGCTTGCAACTATCATAAATAGATATTCGATCGATGTTAACAATTAATCACCGATCGATATCGCGCTTTCAATCGCTATAATCTATCGATAACTCATTATCGATCTTTTATATCGATTATAATTTCAAGTTCTGATAGCCTTGCAACGCCGAGACCGACGCCATGAGTTTGGTGCTGTAGGACGTATAAAACGAAGCAAAGCTCTGTGAGCGGGTTCAGTCTATTTAACTCATTTACATGGAGGAAGTAAGAGTGGAAGCAACAGGTATCGTATTTTTAGTGGTGCTCTTCGTCATTATCATGACCGTAGCAGATATACAGAAGAAAAAGCACTACAACAGCTTTACGGAAGTTCTGGACGGCGACATTCTTTCGTATGAATGCCAACAGACAGGTATTGTTATTGATACACAAAAACATACTGTCCGTATTTTCAATAAAGATAAAGACAGCACATATACTTTTGATGAAATCCGGGAAATAAATTATACGCTTTCAGACGGTGGTAAGTTTTACGGCAATGGAACATTACGAGGTATGAATAATGCGGCTATTGCTAACTGGAGAGAACAACTTTCAGCTAATAAACGGTCTGGCCTAAATATTTTAACCGATGATATTAAAAACCCCATGTGGAAAGTTAATGTTCCCCTGAAAAATAAAAGCACCTCAAATCACGAACTTTGCGAGCGGTGGATGCTGGTATTTAAAAAGTATGTTTTCTGAGTCTCACCTTTCATCTAATTATGGAACAAAATGAAAAAATTATTACTTGCTATTTTTATCATATTACCACTTGGTGGCTGTACCGTTCATGGTAATAAATCCCTAACTGATGAAAATCATCAGACGGTTAAAGTTAAAATCGTCAAGGGAAAAACAACCCAACAAGAAATTCTTGCTGCCTTTGGAGAGCCTCAGACACGCGCTACGAATGATGGACAGGAGATGTGGAACTACTCAAGTATGACGGGAGAAAGCCAGCTATCTAACTACATACCGGGCCTTGCTCTGTTGACCAATAGCAGCACGGCACACATTAAATCACTGGATATCTGGTTTAAGGGTGATGTTGTGGAACGTTATGATTTTCGTCTTACTGCAAGTAAGAGTTCACGCGGCTTGATGGATTAACCAACATTAATTATTGGAAACAATAATGCTGAGATTACTTCATACAGCATTATTGTTTATTTAAAATCCACCAAATGAATTTACAGATAGGTAAGATTCTCCTGTTTGTGAAGAATGGCGTCTTATCCGTGTAATTATTTCATCAAATCTCATTCCACCACTCAAGAATAAATATAAATGGCTATAATCTAATAATAATAAAGGGGTTCGACTACCCGATGATTCAGTTATGGCAACAGAGGAATAACCTGATACAGAAATCATTACAGCCATCGTGTTATCAGCCATTTTACTCACTTTAGCTTTTAATGAGTCGATGTCGATGGCGTCAGCCTGTGTTTTCTGAAATTTTAATTCAACAAGGTACGTAGTGCCATCAATAGTTATGGCTCCATCTACTTGCCTACCATTAGTTTTATATGGTTTTTTACAGACAATTTCACAGTAGTCTACAAGTTTAAAAAACCACTTTTCAAATGCGTAGCCACCATTTTGAGTTCCTATTTCATTATGCAAACACTCAAATTCATTCTTTAATTTCATCAAATCCGTCTCAGAGCGTTTTATTTCAGTTCTCTCTTTTTCTGCTCGTGCTCTGAACTCTTGTTTTTCTTTTTCAGTCTGATGTTCTTCATTTTGTTTTGTTATATAGTTTTTTAAATCTTTTATGGCATCAGTTGCAGATTGAATCATTTGTAGAGAATCTTCCCAGCCTTTTAAATCAGGAAAAGAAGTCTGTTCAGAAAGATTAACTGCCATATGGCAGATAACATTTTTTCCTTTTGCACTACTTTGTAATTTAGGGAACAAACGATCTAAAAAATTTCTTTTTGATTCATCTTCTCTCCAAGTTGAAATGAAGCTTTCAGAAATATGCGACGATAACAAAAATTTTTTGAGTGCGGGTTTACGCCAAAAGGATCTTAAAAGCGCTTCGTAGACAAGTGTAATTAATACTGGTGTTGCGTTAATGTTCAATTCAATGTCCTTACTGGTTGACTACGCGCTCATAAAACACTTGCTACGTTGGTGTTAAAGTTGGGAATTTTACCATAGTCGACATAGGGTTGATCAGGAGATAACACAAAAAAGTGAGCAAACATACACCATATCCTTTCACCACAATGCTAACTGTTGCCTGTACCTATTCATGTAAGATTTTCCCGCCAATACATAGCTCCGCAGGCTCAGCTATTCTGATACTACCAATACGTATGGGCAGCTCGCTATCTTGCTGGCACAACTTCTTAATGTATTGCCACTCCGCTTTTTCAGACTCCATGTGAGCAGCGAGCGAATCAAAAGCACCGTCGGCTACGACGATGGTAGGTTCTTCATCTGTTTCATTATTATCCGATTCTGTTTCAGGCACCTCGGTCAGTTCGTCTTCCAGTCCAGCCACACTCGCTTTCAGCGCATCAAGACTACTGGCGGCGTCTCTTGGCGCATAGAAGAACAGCCCGCTAATGAAGATGGCTTCCATAACCTCTCTCAATGAAAACGAGGTATCGCCATAAACGAAGCAACTGTGCTTGGAACTCTTCACACCCGATACGTTTTTCTTCAGCAAACCGTCTTTCGGTGAAGTCATCAATGTCTGTTTGCTATAGAGGATTACAGGCAGATTCTTTATCTCGTGAACATCACCACTGATGCTCCAGCGTTCTTTATCACCTTTAATGTAGCCAGAAGCCTCACAGCCACTTTCAATTTCAAATTCATCGGTCAGAACGCGTTCCCGGTTTAAATAGTCAGAAAAATCCTCTCCATCCTGCATCTCCTGACGTTTATAAGCGCGGTAAACCATGCTACGACGATCAATCCCAATCCATTCAATATCCCATGTCGTTGGCCCGGACGGTTTTCTTACCTCATCTATATAAGCACCAACATCTCTGTCCAGATAAGCCGCTAACAAAGCCTTCCACGGTTCTATTGCCAGAAAGATACTTGCCAGCGTTGTTCCTTCTTCAATCAGAACGGTATGGTGGAAGAAACGGAGAAGAAAGAACGGATCGGTATCGGCTATGACGTTCTGGATGGATAGCAATGGAACGGCAGCGGTTTCATCGTAATCGGACTGAAACCGTAGTATTGCATCGGAACAAAAAATTAACTGACCTTCCATAGCTCATCCTCCTCCTGTAGTTATCAGACTGAATATTTTATCAGATTATAGGTTGTTATCGCATTTTGATTTTTACTGATTCATATTCGTTGATGTGATCCTTAAAAGTGCTTATCGCTTTTGGCAATGACCTGTTAAGTAAACCATTAACTTCCTGTGATGCTTTTCCGTTTCTGACGACCACGATATATCCAAGAGTCAGATCTTGTCTTATCATTGGATTCAATGGTTCTATACCTATGCTAATCCCTGTATTTTTGTATTTAGCAACCGGATACCCAACTGAACTATGGATAACAATACTACCGCTATCTGCAAGCCTTGATAACATTCTGTCGCTGTATATCGTTTTTCTTAAATCCTCTAAAATAGGGATATAGTGTTTATCCATGTTTCCTGTCAAAGCTGTAGGCAAGTAGATTTTTGTTTTTATTTTTCGCATGATATTTTTCCTGTTATTGTTTTTATTTAATACCATGCAACTAATAATAATATCAAAAATATTTATTATATTTTATAGGTGTTTTATAACATCTGTGATTTTATAGTTTCTTCACTCATCTGTGTGAGTTCTGAAACCAGACGAATATAAATATTTTTCAACCTGTCTTTATCACAACGACTTACAGACTCTGATAACAGATAATGACTATAATTATTGACACAAATGTTGTTGCCGTTTTCAATAGTTAATTTCAATCCAAGTTCTGTATCTTCTACTTTTTTATAATACAGATCATAAATGGTGTTTTATCATGTGGATGGAAGAGTGTGATCATTTTGATATTGTTCATTGTATTTTCCTTTTATTATTTTATTACTACTTAATACTCTATCGTAAGCGTAAAAATCAAATATATCTGTGTTTTCTTCATGCTTTTACTTATTATTTTTAAACTACTTTTTGAAAAAATCTTTATCTCTGTGCTGACGCACGGCTACGCCCTGACGCTGATATTTTTATTTTATTCATCTCCTGTCTTTTAAATAAAAAGAAAAGTATTCGATCATTGTTTGATCTCTTTTCCTCATGATGCTGAATTTAGATCCTATGTTTAAACATAGTTTTTCCCTTTAGACATATAGCATTTGCTCTTAAACGTATAGGAAAACTATATCCTTGATAGCAGCACTTCGTGATTGTTGCGAACAATCACTCTGCTGAACAGGGCTTGCCCCTGTTAATATTGGATTTATCCAAAAAAGATCGCGTCGTAGACGCATATAAAGTTAAAGTAAAATTAATCAAGCAGTCCCGATAGTAGCAGCAGTTCGTGATTGTATACAACAATCACTTCGCTGTAATTACATAGTAGGAAAAATAACACAGATGACACCACTGGTGCCATTTTGATAAGGCACCAATCAACTAAAAAGAAGAACTATTTCCAATATTATATTCTTTAAAATGTCATCCAAAGCTTCGCTATTTGAATAATGAAGAAGAAAACTGCTCTCAAGCCAGCTATAGCTTAAAACAAAGTACGCACTCTCGGGAGTTAAAGTCCCGAATTCCGGTACTTAAGTTGATAACTATTATCAAATAAAAATAATAAAGTGTTATTTGCATATATTCTGTAGCACTACAAGTTTTATACGTAAAAACATCAAGTGTTAGTTATTTTAAAAAATATAAACTTTAAGTATTGACTTGCACGCAAAATATAGTATTTACTTAAATGTATAACTAAAAAAATAAAGGAGTAAATACCATGATAGAAAATAAGATACAAACGGAAGTAAAGAAATCAAGAAGAGGTCTACCTCGCCATGTAAAAAACCCATTCCTTAATGATACAAATATACATACAAAAACAGGTATCAGACGTATCACAACAGGAAAAGACCGCTTAGCCGTAGTAAATGAAAATACAGGAGAACAGGTTGGGCATGGTGGTTTCTTTCAGTCAATGGAAGTAGACAAGACACAGTTCGTGAAGCTTTATGTGGATGGCGTATCAGCTATTGAGGGTTTATCCTCATCCGGTAAGAAAGTATTTAAGATACTGTATCTTGCTATTAGAGACAATAAAGATACAGATACGATATTAATGTCATTCGATATTGTTGATCAAGAGATTGTAAAAATATCAAGAACGACATATTTCAAAGGGATGAAAGAACTTGCTGACAAGAAATTTATTGCTGAGACCATGATACAGAACTATTATTTTATTAATCCAGACTATATGTTTAATGGTGATCGTTTAACTTTCATGAAAACTTATTACTTGAAGGGCAAAAAGAAAACAGCGAATAATAAAAATTAATTACCAACGGGAAAACAGGTTAAAAAATCGCCGTAATAAACCACGATTACATTAAAGGTATTTTCTTGCCAAGAGAGAAACATCACTAATTTGACACCTGAACCATATCTCGTAATATAAATATATCAACCATTTTATTTACGAGGTATTTCTTATGAGAAAAGTAAAAACAGACAACAGTGATTTAATCGAATACATAAATACAATCAAAGAACTAAAAAACCATATTTCGATAGAAGAATACAGAAATGAATATCGCAAACTGCGTTCTGATGATATTCCATTGGTTAAGGCTCAGAAATTTAAATCTGCACATACCGAACTTCGCAGACTTGAAAAGAAGAGGGAATCTCTTATTGAATACTTTATTGATGAGTTAAATCCCATCAGCAGTTCAAAAGCTAACACATCAGCGAGATCAACTGGTAATCTCGATTTATTTAACGAACGCGTGTTATACCGTAAGGCCATTTCAGAAAAAAGTGATGAAGAAATAGTTGCCTTGGTCATAAAACAACGCACAGAAGCCACTATGGAGTTCCAGCGTTCAATTGAGCATAGTCTTGAGCAACTGTCTCGTATCTCGTCAGAGTTCGAACCATCAAGCCAGAAACGCAGGAAAATGTCTATTTAAAACGACTCTATGCTATTCGTGTGAAATAGGATGCTTTAGATTGCTTAAACGATAATGTTTACTATATTATTTACTGACTGTTTTTTTTGATTTTTTCCAACAGCACCGTAAGCATTATTTTTATTAATCGCCCATTTAAAAACACCGGATGACATACTATGAGTGAAGCTATTAAGGCACTGAACAATATTCGTACACTTCGCGCACAGGCTCGTGAAACAGATCTGGTAACTCTGGAAGAGATGCTGGAAAAACTCTCTGCTGTTGTTGAAGATCGCCGTGAGGAAGAAAATTCAGCCCGTAAAGAACAAGAAGAACGTCAGGCTAAACTTGAAGCCTTCCGCCAGAAATTGTTAGAAGACGGTATCGATCCTACAGAACTACTCGCTTCAGTTGGTTCATCCCAGCCTAAAACCAAATCAACTCGTGCTCCTCGTCCAGCTAAATACAAATATACAGATGAAAACGGTAATGAGCAGACTTGGACGGGTCAGGGCCGTACTCCTAAAGCAATCGCCGCTGCTATCGAAGCTGGTAAAACGCTGGAAGACTTCGCGATCTAATCACTACAGCATATCCGGGCTTCACTTGGTCTCAAGATAACAGGCCCGGAAAATATTCGGTTATTCATCCAAGACTATCCCAGTCTGGCAGGTTGTTAATGACCTTTCGCCACCAATGATACGCAGCCATAAGAACACCAAAACAAATACCTGCTACTACGCTTGAGACAAATGCAGTGCCCGGTTGCATCCCTGTATCCTTCCAAGTAAAAAACCACATACAGATCCCCCATGCCGGACCAAACCATCCGCCCATCAACAAAGTGATTTGCCAGAAAGAGGCAAAAGGTAGTGGTGGTATCTTGAGTCCTGCTCTCCATGCGAGGTGTAGCATAGGAGGGGCATAATTACTTCGCCACATCTTCTTGCTTTCCATGATGGCAATAGCGTGTTTCTTTTTAGCTTCAAAGCCCATACAGTTCCCTCCAGATCCACCTTTACTCATCTATCTATTGATAAAAAGCCACAATAGACACTAATGATTATCAATTCCATGCATGTAAGTCAAAAATAACTCAAATAGTCATTTCTTTAGATCTTCTGGCGAAACCCGGTCACATGCCATTTTCTCAAGTAATCTTTTCATTTTCAACTTATGCGCTTTTTTCTCACCAATCTCCTGATAGTATTCTTCACGACGTTCGTTGACCACACTCCTGAACTTTTTCAAAAGCTGTTCAAGTGTTTTCATATCTGTTGTTGCGGCTTCTGCTTGGATTTTTTTATACATATACATCACATGAAATTCATCGATCTTTTTTTTGCTCCTTTGATAGACAAATAATATTTGTTATCAGCCCCAAGAAGGGGCCGATAGACCTCAGAACATATCAACATATTGATTCCGCCAGAACCGTGTAGTGCATTTTAGCTAATGCCTGCTTAACCTCTTTAAAGTCAACTTCAGATAGTTTTTCAGCAGCGTTCTTTTTCCATGCTTTTTTCAGAAGATGCTTCTCAGCATTCCTCATCGCCAAATCGATTAGCTTACAGACAAACTCATGATCCATTACATGCGTTATAATCATATTACTGGTTGTTTTATCCTTTGAGTTAAAAAGCTCCGCATAGATATGCAAGGACACAACATAAAAGATTTCAGTAGTTTTATTTTTAAATGTATTCATTGGCTTTTCCTTTTGGTTAATATTAAAAATGAAATGCTGTAGTATTAGCGATATACACACTTATAGATAATCCAAAGCTGACGAAGGTGTTGTTTTACCTTACTGTGGCTTACTTCTCCATAAATCCGATTCCTTTTGCCTTCTTCGGTGTCATCATAAAAATGATATCTCGTTTTTTTAATGATACTTTCCATAATGTCATTCATCTTGTATTTGTTGTTGAGAAAATAATAAAAATCATCTGGTGCATTCCTCCGCAATCCGTCCATATAGTTCCTGAAATAACATTCGGCTTGTTCAATAAACTTTTTTGTCGTAATAAGTTCTATCTTCATATTTTTCTCCATTATTGTTTAGGACAATAAGATTCCCTGTGCGAACAGTTATCTGTTCGACACGAGATCTTGTTTCTTTTTTTATGCAGCGTTCTGGCGTGAGTTTCGAATAGTCGCTTCAATCCATTCATCAATCTCACTTTCAATGAATGCCACTGCTCTTATCCCTGTTTTCACCTGTGATGGAAACCGCCCAGCCTTAATCAGTTCGTAAATCCACGTTTTACCAAATCCGGTGCGTTTTATTACTTCGGGCAAACGGATAAACGTTGTCTTTGCTTTTATTTCTCTTTTAACCATATTTATCTCCTGTGTTATTCGATGGAGATAATTGTAGGGAGATCGCTTGTGAAAAACTAGGTTGGTTCACCAGCCCTGAACCGGAGGGATGTTCAGGACCAGTGAATACAGGGGATGTTTATAAGAAATGAATACAGGGGAAGTTCAGTGTTAGTGGATGTCCCTTGTTTTCTTTTTTGTTTCTGGTTTGTCATTCATTGCGATGACATCAAGAATAGGCGAGTTTTTCACCAGATTGTTTTTTATGAAAAAATCATTCAGTGACTTGAAATAATTGTCATTGCTTAAAAAACCGTGGGCAAGCGGATAATCAGTGTCTTTGATTTGCTCGCTACCTCTGGCATAACGTATATCAGGGTGTAGGATACCAGCCAATACAGGGTATTTGATTTTCTGGTTGTTGAGCTGTTCCCAAGCGATGAGGTCCATCAGAGGGATAATCTTGTAATCGAGTATCTTCTGGAATGTTTTATGACCAAACCGGAAATCTTTTTCCGGTGGCTTAGGCACTTTCAGGTGCTTTTGCCACTGACTGATAAGCACTTTCAGGTGTTCAGCCAGATCGTCACTGCTGGCTTCTTCCAAGTCAATTTCAATCAGCATCTTGTTCGCAGGGTTCAGACCACCCTGTTTCAGGTATTCAGATATGTAATCCGAACTCACTGAAACATTTTCTTCTGGAGGCATATTCTCCAGCCGATACATTGCCCGTCCATAGTTAAACAGTGAATTCCTTGTCATTGGCCTGACAGCATAGCTATGAGCCAGCATGTGGCTCTCAGAGATCCATTTATCCTCCAGCAAGACCCTACCAGAGTGGATCATCGCATCATGGTGAATAACGGCATTACGATGCTTATCGTCCAGTGTTTCCCATTGCTGTCTGGCTTTATAGACAAACATGCGCCTTTCCAGTTCTGAATAAATTTGTTCCAGAGTGAGGTCTTTCAACGCATCATAGCGACTAGCATCAAACCATTTGCTTAGTGCTTCCACTATCTCTGCGACATGCATTCTTTTTGTCATTCTTTTCCCTAAAAATGTTGATATTCATTACATTGACGTTAACGCATCCGGCAGCATAGAGAAAGGGAATAATGATAACTGGCGGTCTCAGCATTGGTCATAGAGTGTTCTTCTGTCTTTCGTTATCTTTCCGGAGGTAAACATATCGGGTAATAGCGTTAATCTGTTGAATCAGCGATTGAAGATTTGTAGCAGAACAGGGAGATCGTTCAGTGAGATTCAGTGAAGCGTGTTGTCATAGCTAATTGATAGTAATTGACTTTATGGTGATATAGCATTAAAGATGCTGGTAAATATGATGGTAAAAATAGACGCCATTTTTTGAAAGCCACTAACAGCAGGAGATACAGATGAAGTTCGAGTCCAGTCAGAGGAGCCAAATTTCTGAAAAGCCCGCTTTGATAGCGGGCTTTTTGTTATATCTGATAATCAATTACCTCTTCACTATTTTCCATCACCTGCCGCTTAATATCCTCAACCGACAATCCAGCGTTACACAGTTCCAGAAAGTGCCAGACGTAGTTACGCTGCAGTTGCCCTCGTTTCAGCCCCAACCAGACAGTATTGGCATCGAAAAGATGGCGAGTATCCAGACGAATTAAATTCTCTTCCTCTTGTTCACCGCTGGATTGTTCGGCTACTAATCCGATTCCCAGCCCAAGAGCGACGTAGGTTTTGATGACATCAGAATCCTGGGCGCTCAATACAATATCTGCCAGCAAACCTTTGCGGGTAAATGCATCATCAATACGCGAGCGGCCTGTAATCCCCTGCCGGTAAGTGATCAACGGCCACTTCGCTATTGATTCCAGCGTTAATGGCGTAATTTTTGTTAAAGGATGATTAACAGGAACAAGCAAACTATGATGCCAACGAAACCAGGGGAAGGCGACGAGTTGGAGGTCATTGCTCAAACGCTCACTGGCTATGCCAATATCAGCGCCGCCATTTTGTAGCAATGTGGCAATTTCCTGTGGCGTTCCCTGGATAAGCTCGAGTCGCACTTCCGGGAAAAGTTCGCGAAAGACTTTAATGACATCCGGCAAGCTGTAGCGAGCCTGAGTATGCGTCGTTGCGATAGTGAGTACGCCAGACGTATCGTTGGTAAACAGCTCGGCAAGCCGACGAACATTACTGGCTTCATTCAGAATACGTTCTGCAATAACCAGTAACGCTTTGCCCGGTTCAGTCATGCCAAGAAGCCGTTTGCCCCGACGAATGAATATTTCTATACCAAGTTCATCCTCCAGCTCTCGAATATGACGGCTGACACCAGACTGTGAGGTAAAGAGCATATTCGCGACCTCTGTCAGATTGTAATCCTGACGGGCAGCCTCGCGGATTATCTTTAGCTGTTGGAAATTCACGGTAAACTCCGGGCATATCAGACATCCACTATTGTTAGAGTCTAATGCCCGGCATAACAAATAATAAAAACCTGCATCTTATTCCATTCGGATATAACGTTTAGCTCACCAATTGCCATTGTCTTTTTTCCATGGCTGGATTACTAATCACTGACAACAGAAGCTCTTTCACTGCCTGCGCCTGTGGCGATAAATTCGATCTGGCGGGTAAATTTAATGACAATGAGAGACTCATTGAAGGTGTGGTAATACGTGACATCCAACCGTTAACAGCGTCACATAACGAACGCGCGGCCGATTCCGGCAATACTGCAACGCCCATACCGCTGGCAATCGCGGCGGTAAGTGTGGCGATAGACTCAATTTCACCGATAACTTTAGCTGTGAGTCGCCGTAGGGAAAAAGCCTCATCGACACGAAGTCTTACTGCACTGTAATCGCCGGGAAGGAAGAGGTTCATTTGCGCTATAGCATTAACATCAACGCTTTGCCCAGGACAATCCTGAGTACCGACAAGAAACAGATCTTCTTTTAACAAGGCCTGGCTGGATACGCCTGATACAGGGGAATGCTCGTAAATCACCGCCATATCAAGCTGACGATTAATAAGTTTATCGTTAAGAACAGCACCACTATTTTCATGTAGATAGATAACCACCTCTGGAAATTCGGCGCGAACCGCCTGTAATAAGGGCATGGTGATAGATGACGCGGCGATCCCAGGCGCAAAGCCAATCGAAACTTGACCCGATAATGTCTGTCCTACGTTATGTACCGCCAGTTGGGCCTGTTCACACTGACGTAAAATTGCCCGCGCATGGGTGTAGAGAATTTTTCCGGCGTCTGTCGGTGTAACGCCTCGTTTTGTGCGAATCAAAAGTTGTTGATTCAGCTCTCCTTCCAGCGTAGCAACCTGCTGACTGAGCGCAGGCTGTGCTATATGCAATACTTCAGCAGCCTGGGTCAGGCTACCAATGTCTACAATTTTTACGAAGTATTTCAGGCGTCTAAAGTTCATGGTGCCTCCGGTTTTTTAAAAGTCAGCCCAAGTGCCGACATTACTACAACCAGATTGCAAGATACTTGCCAGTTTCATTTTTCCGCTGGTACTAAAGCTAATAGCCTGTCAAATAAGAGATTATGATTGTTTTGCCCTTGCTCTTTTTTACAGAACAAATGTCCCATGCCCCATGAAAGGGTGATATGCACCACGATGGAACATGATTAAAAAGATTGAAAGTTCATCGCTTTGTTGAAATTGGCAGCAAACGAACAAAAAAATGCATTTCCCCCTTTGACATCCCCAGGCCTCGCCATTAATATTCGCCCCGTTCTCACGATTCCTCTGTAGTTCAGTCGGTAGAACGGCGGACTGTTAATCCGTATGTCACTGGTTCGAGTCCAGTCAGAGGAGCCAAATTTTGAAAAGCCCGCTTTTAACGCGGGCTTTTTGCTATTCACTCGGCAGTTATTTTAAAACCTCTGCCTTGCGCCAGGATTAATTTGCACAGGCATTCCCGAGCGACGTTGCAACGCAGCATTTGCACGGTTTACATCAACTTCTTGCCCGTTGATAAACGCCCGCAAAGAAGGCGTTACCGGCAATGGCACTTTTCTGTCAGACTCATATTCTGCTCGATTGCGCGACAGCGGTTCATGAACTTCCAGCCACTTTGAACCATCCGGTTCAGTTGTGTATTTCACAGGCTGATCAATAATTTGCACACGCGTGCCTACCGGAACATTATCAAACAGATACTTGATATCGTCATTACGCAGACGAATACAGCCCTGACTCACCCGTAGGCCAATACCAAAATTGGCATTAGTACCGTGGATGGCATATAACCTGCCGATATAAATAGCGTACAACCCCATAGGATTATCGGGCCCGGCAGGGACAAACGCGGGCAGACTCTCCCCACGTTTCGCATATTCGCGGCGAGTGTTGGGAGTTGGCGTCCAGGTTGGCGCTTCTTGTTTTCGTTCAACGGCAGTCACCCAGTTACGCGGGGTTTCACGCCCGGCCTGACCGATCCCGATAGGAAAAACTTCTACAGTGTTACTGTCTGGCGGATAGTAATAAAGACGCATCTCAGCAACGTTAACGACTATCCCTTTACGTATAGTGTCGGGCAAAATCAGTTGCTGCGGAATGGTGAGTTGCGAGCCAGACTTCGGCAAGAAAACGTCAACGCCTGGATTCGCTTCCAACATATTACTCAGCCCTTGCCCGTACTGCGCAGCAAAAGTTTCAAGCGGCTGGATATTGCGATCGGGAACCGTAACCGTAAGAGACTGCCCCACTAAACGGCTACCCTCTGGAGGTAGTGGATAAGTTACCGCCAGACTATGATGGCTGGCAAAAAGCAGAACAAATGAACAAAGAATATTTACACGACGCATCATATCCCTTTCCTAAGTCGCGAAAGTTATCCAATAAGTATAGCTTTTGTCAGGCTTTCCGTTTTTAGCTGTTCAATCCAGAAGTTGTATTTCCGGGTAGAACAATATTACTGGCAGCAAGTTCGCCCATGCTGCTGTATATCGCACAAGCTGCTTCAACGATGGGCATCGCCAGTGCCGCGCCACTCCCCTCACCTAAGCGCATTTCCATATTGAGATAAGGCTCCATTCCCAAATGCGCCAGCGCAATACGCGCCCCTTTTTCTGCCGATAAGTGAGAAGGAATAAGATAAGGTTTAATAGCGGGTGACATCTGGCAGGCCGCAAGCGCGGCGGCATAAGATAGAAATCCATCCAGCAATACAGGTAAACCACAGGAGGCGGCACCTAACATCACGCCAGCCATTCCGACCAAATCAAACCCACCGACTTTTGCCAGTACATCAACACCATCCAGTGGATTCGGTTGATTCAACGTAATTGCCCGACGGACAACATTCACTTTATTAGCCAGTTTATCTGTTGGCAGGTTTGCACCAATACCCACCACAACTTCAGGATCATGTCCCGTCATAGCGCTAACTATCGCCGCTGCCGGAGTCGTGTTTGCCATCCCCAGTTCGCCCACACCAAACAGCGTTACGCCATTTTTCGCCAGTTCACGCGTATAACGGATGGTTTCCAGAAGCAACTCTTCAGCCTGGCAGCGGCTCATTGCCGGGCCTGAGGCGATGTTGCCACTACCTCGGGCGACACGCATGTTGATAAGTCCGGGGATTGGCTCTGCAGTATCTATCCCCACATCAATCACATGAACTTTAGCACCCGCTTGTGCTGCCAGCACACACACGCCTGTTGTTCCGCGTGTCATATTTTCAGCCTGAATGGCTGTCACCGCTTTCGGGGAAATAGCGACCCCCTCATCCCAGACGCCGTGATCGGCACACATGACCAGTACTGCTTTTTTGCCCACATGAGGTGTGCCATTCAGCCCCGGCATTCCCGCCAGTTGTATGGCAAGCGACTCCAGTCTTCCCAGACTACCGACGGGTTTTAGTAACCCGTCAATATACCGTTGTACGCGCGACATAGCGGCAGAATCGATAGCAGGGATTGTATTCAGTAAATCGACGAGTGTTTGCATGTCACTTCTCCTGGGTTATCTGTCTTACAGCAGCGCCAGCAGGAAAACCAGTTCACCAAGTTCAATGGCCGCTCCCAGCGTATCGCCGGTCTGCCCACCCAGAGTACGTTTGAGAAGCTGACCGAGGATGAAAATCACCACCATCGTCACCACCATAGCAGCAACACCGTGCATACCTGGCAATAATACGGCTGCAAAAATAACGGCTAAACCGAGGGTGACACAGGTTTGTCGTCCATCGATTTTACCAATAAACACATTGCCAAGCCCTTCTTCCCTGGCATAACGATGACGATACATTAATAACGCAGCGGCTCCGCGGCTGACCGCACACGCTGCTGCCAGAGATGCAAGGATCGGCTCACCACGTAATGCCAGCTCGCTTAACACCAGAATCTTTGCCAGCACAACAAAAATCAGTGCCAGACCGCCGTGGGTTCCTAAACGACTATCACGCATGATTTCCAACATGCGATCGCGGCTACGAGCAGAAAATACGCCATCACAGGTATCTGCAAGCCCATCCAGGTGGAATCCTCCGGTCATCAGCGCCAGAACCAGCACACTAAACAATGCCGCCAGCGGCACACCACACCATGCCTGCAACACCATGAAGACCAGTCCGCTAATAGCACCAAGTAATAAACCAATTAAAGGAAAAGTAATAATACCGCGAGAATAATGCTCAAAATCCAGCCCCTGGGACCAACGATGCGGTACAGGCAGACGCGTAATAAAAGAGAGCATCGCCCAAAATAATTTACTCATTTGATTTTTACTCCAATACCCGAAACCACCAGCCATACTTCATCTGCCGCAGCGGCCAGTTGCTGATTCACTCGCCCGGCAATATCACGAAAATGTCGCGCCAGGCGATTCTCCGGCACAATCCCCATTCCCACTTCATTGGTGACTACTACGACTTTTGCAGGGCAACATAGACAGGCGGCAATCAACGACTGAATCTCGTCATTAATCGCCAGCTCCAGCGCCATATAGTCCCATTCGTCAGGGTCTTTATCGCCGCCATATTCAAACAACAGATTAGTCACCATTGTCGTAATGCATTCCAGCAACACGGCGTGTTGCGGATTAATGTCCGCATTAATTAACTCATCAAGCTGTTGCCAGCGTTCCACTGTACGCCAGTGCACCGGGCGGCCTTGTCGATGATGCTCAATTCGTGCCGCCATCTCATCGTCAAGGATTTGCGAAGTGGCGATATACAGAACCTGTGGAGAATTCCCAATAAGCGCCTCAGCGTGCCGACTTTTCCCGCTCCGTGCTCCACCCGTCACTAAAATCATCATACGGACTCCTGATTCAATTGTATGATGGTATTCATTGACCAGAACAATGGATACACCACCGTGCTGACCGTAATAACATTCCCTCGATTAATACTGCGCGTAATAAAAATAAAAATCCAGTATTCTCAATTCATTACGAATGAGGACGGCATTGTGAGATAGTCTGATTTCCCTGTGAAAACGCCCGACAAAATGCGTCATTAGCAACAGATTCTCTCCATCGACACGTCTCATTCAGATAATGGATTAATGCTACTGCTCCACCGGTCGGACCGGCCAACAAACGGGCATTGTGCTCTGCAATTAAGATTACCGTCGCACCATCAGGATGAGAAAAGCTTTCTGGTATGGATGCCCCGTTTTCAGCAATCAATAACAGCACTGAATAATCGCTATATGCATCTGACAACGATTGTACTGGCCCTCCGTTAAAAGGCAGAAAACCTTGATGCCAGTCCTCACCAACAAAACAGGTCATTGGCAACATTTCAGCCAGATGTTTAGCCAATTCAATATCGCCAGTGGAGAGGCAAAAAAGTGCTATCGATTCGGGTTTCATCGTTTTCATACCCTCCGTCCTCCGCTTGGTTTCCTGCAATGACGGTCAGGTTGATATACCATGAAAAAAGATTGCTGCGCCTTGAGTGCAGCCCTGATGCCTGTCGGCACTACGATGAATAAACTAAATGATGCCGCCATCCCCTGATCCTTTCAGGGTGGTAGGGGTATAAAGACGCGTCAGTGCTCAAGCAGACGCTTCCGGGCAACCCACTTCCCACCGAAGTTGTTGGTATTGACTGGCAGGCTGGTCTTCTGGCTTAGCGTCATCCTCCCCCACCCTTCCCAATCTCGCGATCAGTGGTATTTTCGGGGTTGTCAGCATTACAGCAGCGGGGGCTGCGAGGGATTTACACCCACTTCCCAGGCACAAATGTGCCAAACCTGTCAGCGTATGTTATGAGCTGATTTCACTTTTCCCATAACACGTAAATAACGTTAATTATTACTGTCGGAATCTATTTAGTCATCCCTCATTTTTTACATTCAATTTATGCTGTTTCCGCTGCTGTATTTTCGCTAATTTGCTGACGATATACCTGCGGTGTTACCTGATACGTCTGACGAAAAACTTTGCAAAAATAACTGGTTTGCGAAAAGCCTAAATTACGCGCAATGCTGGCGATGCTCCAGTCACTATGGCACAGCAACTCGCGGGCGCTGGCCATCCGTTGTTGGTTTACCCACGCATTAAAACCAATCCCATGATATTTCTTGAACAATTTACTGAAGTAATAAGGGCTGAGATAAACATGGGAGGCAACATCTTCCAGGCGCAAATCGTCTGATAAATGCGCATCAATATAGCGTAATGCTTTTTTCATTTTGTTATCGTGGGGATTAGGCGTGCGAGTCTGACGTAGCGGATCCGAATAAGGTTTATTCTCTTTAATAACAACAAAATTGAGTTGTTTTTTGAGGCAGTTTTCCACAATTAACTTCAACAGATCAGCAGAAGCCATAACTCGCGAGTAATCCATCTCCGGGACTTTGCGAAATTCATTAAGTAACTCGGGATCTGCCTGCCAACAATCATCGACATTCAGAATATCGACTAAATCGACATCATCATTACGCAGGCGGACTTGTCCACACAATACAAAGCCGACTAAATGCCCGGCAATCACCAGAGGGATAGAAAAATCGGTTAATCCTGCATGGCAACGATAAATACAAGGTTGATCGGATTTAGAGGCTTCCAGCCCCCCACAACGATCGCTCATGCGGCAGCGTGTGCTAAGCTGAGGATGTCGCCGCATCATCTGACAAAATGAGGTGAAGTTAAACAGCTCGGAAATTTCATCACCGTGGATATTAACCACGACAACCGCAAGGCTGGTCGCCTGCGCAAAATCCTGCGCGATTTTATTAATGAGTTCTGAATTAAGTGTCGCCGCAGAAATCATGATAAAACCTCCCAGTTAATTTATTGTTATAGTAAAACAATTGTTTTACATTTAATCTTCACATCATCCCTAATGATTTACTGACGAGAAGCACAAAGGACAATAACAAAAGCCTCCGTGAGGCGGGAGACTTTTTAATAAGTTCTGAAAGCAGATCACAAACAGTAAAAAAATAAACGTTTATAACCGCTATGTTATTTCACTATTCGATGATGTCTTTAGGCGTAACACTATTGACAGGTAAGTTTTTTGCAATGAGAAAACGATAAATTGCTGCGCCAACACATGCCCCAATGATCGGAGCAATAATGGGGACGATGAAATAAGGAATATTACGCCCACCGGTCATCGCTATTTCCCCCCAACCAGCAAGCCAGGTGAAAATTTTTGGCCCGAAATCACGCGCTGGATTCATGGCAAAACCGGTTAATGGTCCAGTAGATGCACCAATAACAGCAACCAGAATGCCAATAAGTAAAGGAGCAAGAGGTCCTTTTGGTACGCCATTGCCGTCATCGGTTAACGCCATAATCAACCCCATCAACATGGACGTAATGACCACTTCAACCAACGCCGCCTGCCATACATTTAACGCGGCAGCCGGATAAGTGCTAAAGATACTGGCGAGTTGCAAACTTTCAGCGCTACCACGAACTATATTGTGAGTGGATTCAAAATCGGTAAACAAGCTGTTGTATAAAAAATACGCCAGAACGGCTCCACCAAAGGCCCCCGCCAATTGTGCCACACAATATGGCAACACTTTACGGGCAGGAAAAGCAGCAAACAACCACAGAGCAATGGTAACCGCCGGGTTCAGATGGGCGCCAGAAATGCCTGCCGTAAGGTAAACAGCAAGTGAAATACCTAACCCCCAAATGATACAAATTTCCCACAGACCCAGACTTGCCCCGGCAAGTTTTAGGGCGCATAAACAACCAATGCCAAAAAAGAGGAACAGTCCGGTGCCCAAAAACTCGGCAACGCATTGCGCCTTGAGTGAATCATTCATAGTGACACCTTCTTTACGGAGTTTGTTTCTTTATCAGTTAATCGTGCACTGATTGTCGTGTATATCGAGCGCAACTATAAAAATTGCGCCGGGGAAAATATTGCCAACATGCATGACCGGCACGCTGAAAAATCGTGTTGATATAGCAAATTATTGTCATTCAAAAAGTATTCAACTTAGATACAATCGCTATTGAGCTCGCCAACTCTGCCAGATTTCCACAATAAAAAATTGCCATCCTTATATAATAAAACTTAAACAAATATCACAATTCACTTCCGCAAAGCCCAACCCGACAAAGCATTAGTGCAAATTAAATCTACCGACCAATGCAATTAATTCACATTAAAAAAACCAGAAAACGACCAGTAAATTAATAACATATAGATAATTAAGGCAATTTTATAATATTTACCCTCTATTAATTTTGCTCATCGGATGATTAAGTCAGCCATTCTTTTTCCTCGCTTTTTTTTATAGTCATATCGTCAAAAAATCCAGGCGAGGTCTTTATGCAACAAGAAACGTTAGGAATGGTTGAAACCAAAGGCTTAACTGCCGCCATAGAGGCCGCAGATGCCATGGTTAAATCGGCAAATGTATTGCTGGTTGGCTACGAAAAAATAGGTTCCGGGCTGGTGACCGTCATCGTTCGTGGTGATGTCGGGGCGGTAAAAGCGGCAACAGACGCAGGTGCCGCCGCCGCACGTAACGTCGGTGAAGTGAAAGCCGTACACGTAATTCCCCGCCCACATACTGATGTCGAAAAAATCTTACCAAAGGGAATTAACCCATGAGCAGCAATGAACTGGTCGAACAGATCATGGCGCAGGTTATCGCTCGCGTAGCGACGCCAGAGCATGAGGTTCTCCCGAAAACCACTCATCAAACACGAGAGACGGCTATGGCAGAAAAAAGCTGCACGTTAACGGAATTTGTTGGCACCGCTATTGGCGACACTGTAGGTCTGGTCATTGCGAATGTTGATAGCGCCCTATTGGACGCGATGAAACTCGAAAAACGCTATCGCTCCATTGGCATTCTGGGCGCGCGTATTGGTGCGGGGCCACACATTATGGCCGCGGATGAAGCAGTAAAAGCCACGAACACTGAAGTTATTAGCATTGAACTTCCTCGCGATACCAAAGGTGGTGCCGGACACGGCTCATTAATCCTCTTAGGTGGCAACGATGTTTCCGACGTGAAACGCGGTATTGAAGTTGCACTGAAAGAACTCGACCGAACCTTTGGCGACGTCTACGCCAATGAAGCCGGACATCTTGAACTGCAATATACCGCTCGCGCCAGCTATGCACTGGAAAAAGCGTTTGGCGCACCACTGGGCCGCGCTTGTGGCGTCATTGTCGGCGCTCCGGCTGCTGTTGGTGTTCTGATGGCCGATACTGCGCTGAAATCCGCCAATGTGGATGTCGTGGCATACAGCTCCCCAGCTCATGGCACCAGCTTCAGTAATGAAGTCATTCTGATTATCTCGGGTGACTCCGGCGCTGTCCGACAGGCGGTCATCTCCGCTCGCGAAATCGGTAAAACCGTGCTTTCGACTCTCGGTGAT
Source organism: Escherichia sp. MOD1-EC5950 (assembly GCF_002965345.1). Taxonomy (NCBI): domain Bacteria; kingdom Pseudomonadati; phylum Pseudomonadota; class Gammaproteobacteria; order Enterobacterales; family Enterobacteriaceae; genus Escherichia; species Escherichia sp. MOD1-EC5950. Next base: position 53,051 of record NZ_PTSR01000004.1, on the reverse strand, counting down.
ACACCGAAAAACGATCGCCCTTCCTACATCTGAATTCCATGAGGCAGATTCATGAGATCGAAAAGATTTGAAGCACTGGAAAAACGCCCGGTTAACCAGGATGGTTTCGTTAAAGAGTGGATTGAAGAAGGCTTCATTGCGATGGAAAGCCCGAACGACCCGAAACCATCAATAAAAATTGTTAACGGCATCGTCACCGAGCTGGATGGAAAACCCGCCAGCCAGTTTGACTTGATCGACCACTTTATCGCCCGCTACGGTATCAATCTCGCGCGTGCCGAAGAAGTCATCGCGATGAGCTCGGTCAAACTTGCCAATATGTTGTGCGATCCAAATGTCAAACGTAGCGATATTGTTCCCCTGACCACAGCAATGACGCCCGCCAAAATCGTCGAAGTTGTTTCACAAATGAACGTGGTAGAAATGATGATGGCGATGCAGAAAATGCGCGCCCGTCGCACACCATCGCAACAGGCTCACGTCACCAACGTCAAAGATAACCCGGTGCAAATTGCTGCCGACGCGGCCGAGGGAGCATGGCGCGGGTTTGACGAACAGGAAACCACCGTTGCCGTTGCTCGTTATGCACCTTTCAATGCTATCGCCCTGTTGGTAGGTTCGCAGGTGGGACGCCCTGGCGTCTTAACCCAGTGTTCACTGGAAGAAGCCACTGAACTGAAACTCGGTATGTTAGGCCACACCTGCTACGCCGAAACGATTTCTGTCTACGGTACGGAACCCGTTTTCACCGACGGCGACGATACACCGTGGTCAAAAGGGTTTCTCGCATCATCTTATGCTTCTCGCGGCTTAAAAATGCGTTTTACTTCCGGCTCCGGTTCTGAAGTGCAGATGGGCTATGCGGAAGGAAAATCAATGCTTTATCTTGAGGCACGTTGTATTTACATCACCAAAGCCGCGGGTGTTCAGGGTCTGCAAAACGGTTCCGTAAGCTGCATCGGCGTGCCATCGGCTGTGCCGTCAGGCATCCGTGCAGTACTGGCGGAAAACTTAATTTGCTCATCGCTGGATCTGGAATGCGCCTCCAGTAATGACCAGACCTTTACCCACTCAGATATGCGCCGTACCGCACGTTTCCTGATGCAGTTTCTGCCGGGCACCGACTTTATCTCTTCCGGTTTTTCCGCAGTACCGAACTACGACAACATGTTTGCCGGCTCAAACGAAGATGCCGAAGACTTCGATGATTATAACGTCCTTCAACGTGACCTGAAGGTTGATGGCGGCCTGCGACCGGTGCGCGAAGAAGATGTTATCGCCATCCGCAATAAAGCCGCACGCGCTTTACAGGCTGTCTTTGCAGGTATGGGATTACCGCCCATTACCGATGAAGAAGTCGAAGCAGCGACCTATGCCCACGGTTCGAAAGATATGCCAGAGCGCAACATCGTAGAAGACATAAAGTTTGCCCAGGAAATTATCAATAAAAACCGTAACAGTCTGGAAGTGGTGAAAGCCCTGGCGCAAGGCGGTTTTACCGATGTCGCGCAGGACATGCTCAACATGCAAAAAGCGAAACTGACCGGCGATTATCTCCATACCTCAGCCATTATCGTCGATGACGGACAAGTACTCTCTGCGGTCAATGACGTCAATGATTACGCCGGACCGGCTACGGGTTATCGCCTGCAAGGGGAACGCTGGGAAGAGATCAAAAATATTCCCGGTGCACTTGATCCCAACGAAATTGACTAAGGGTGAGAAATGGAAATTAACGAGAAATTACTTCGTCAGATCATCGAAGACGTGCTGGCAGAAATGCAAACCAGCGACAAGTCCGTTTCATTTCGCGCACCTGTCGCCGCAACTGCCACTTCCGCGCCGGATGGCGGAAAATTTTTGACCGAAATTGGTGAAGCCCAACAAGGTGTTCAGCAAGATGAAGTCATTATTGCTGTAGGCCCGGCTTTTGGCCTGGCGCAGACCGTCAATATTATCGGCATTCCGCATAAAAACATTTTGCGCGAAGTGATTGCCGGTATCGAAGAAGAAGGCATTAAAGCCCGAGTGATTCGCTGCTTTAAATCGTCTGATGTCGCATTCGTAGCGGTCGAAGGCGATCGTCTTAGTGGTTCAGGCATTGCTATTGGTATCCAGTCGAAAGGCACCACAGTTATCCACCAGCAAGGGCTTCCTCCCCTGTCTAACCTGGAGCTGTTCCCACAAGCGCCATTGTTGACGCTGGAAACCTATCGCCAGATTGGCAAAAACGCCGCGCGTTATGCGAAGCGTGAGTCTCCACAACCCGTTCCGACCCTCAACGATCAGATGGCGCGGCCGAAATACCAGGCCAAATCTGCCATTTTGCATATCAAAGAGACCAGGTACGTGGTCACTGGCAAAAAGCCGCAAGAACTGCGCGTGACGTTTTAACAAAGGAAACCTTCATGAATACCGATGCAATTGAGTCGATGGTCAGGGACGTGTTGAACCGTATGAATAGTCTACAGGATACAACTCCTGTTTCTGCGGCCCCCCACTCATCAACACTGAGCGCCAAAGTGACTGATTACCCGCTGGCAAATAAACACCCAGAATGGGTCAAAACGGCAACCAATAAAACGCTCGACGATTTCACTCTGGAAAATGTACTCAGCGATAAAGTTACCGCCCAGGATATGCGCATAACCCCTGAAACATTGCGTATTCAGGCCGAGATTGCCAGAGATGCTGGTCGTGATCGCCTGGCGGTGAATTTTGAACGTGCTGCCGAACTTACCTCAGTGCCGGATGATCGCATCCTTGAAATCTACAATGCGTTGCGCCCTTATCGTTCGACTAAGCAAGAACTCATTGCCATTGCCGACGATCTTGAACAGCGTTATCAAGCCCAAATTTGCGCTGCATTTGTCCGTGAAGCCGCAGAACTCTATGTCGAGCGTAAAAAACTGAAAGGCGACGATTAAGGACGAACTATGCGCTATATAGCAGGCATTGATATCGGCAATTCATCGACAGAGGTTGCGCTGGCAACGCTCAGTGCGTCTGGAGAATTGTCGTTCGTGAGCAGCGCTCTGGCAGAAACCACCGGAATCAAAGGTACGTTGCGTAACGTACATGGTATTCAGGAGGCGCTCGCACAGGCAACGAAAAAAGTCGGTATCACTGTCAGCGATATTTCGCTTATTCGTATCAACGAAGCAACTCCGGTCATTGGGGATGTAGCGATGGAAACCATTACGGAAACCATCATCACCGAATCAACCATGATCGGCCACAACCCGAAAACGCCAGGCGGAGTAGGTCTGGGAGTGGGACTCACCATCACTCCGCAAGAGTTGTTAACACGCCCGGCGGAAGCACCATACATCCTGGTCGTGTCATCGGCATTTGATTTTGCCGATATCGCGACCATGATAAACGCCTCCGTGCGTGCCGGATATCAACTGACTGGCGTAATTCTGCAACGCGATGATGGTGTGCTGGTCAGTAACCGACTGGAAATCCCTTTACCCATTGTTGATGAAGTCCTCTATATCGAGCGTATTCCACTCGGTATGCTGGCCGCGATTGAAGTTGCCGTTCCCGGGAAAGTTATCGAAACCCTGTCTAACCCGTATGGGATTGCCACTGTTTTTGCCCTCAATGCTGAAGAGACTCAAAACATTGTTCCTGTGGCACGAGCGCTTATCGGCAACCGTTCAGCAGTAGTAGTGAAAACACCGTCTGGTGACGTTAAAGCTCGTTCGATACCCGCCGGAAACATTGAGCTGCTTTCTGCCGGGCGCACAATGCGGGTCGATGTTGCCGCAGGTGCCGACGCCATTATGAAAGCGGTCGGTGAGTGCCCAAAACTGGAGAACGTGACGGGCGAACCGGGCACCAACATCGGCGGAATGCTGGAACATGTTCGCCAGACCATGGCGGTGCTGACCAATAAACCCAGCCACGAAATTTTTATTCAGGATTTGCTGGCGATAGATACGTCTGTTCCGGTCAGCGTAACCGGTGGTCTGGCTGGAGAATTTTCACTGGAACAGGCAGTGGGTATCGCCTCAATGGTGAAATCAGACCGCCTGCAAATGGCGATGATCGCCAGTGAAATTAAGCAAAAACTGCATATTGATGTTCAGGTCGGAGGCGCAGAAGCAGAAGCCGCAATTCAGGGAGCATTAACTACCCCGGGGACAACGCGCCCTCTGGCAATTCTGGACTTAGGCGCCGGTTCTACCGATGCCTCCATCATCAATCAGAAAGGGGAAATGATTGCCACTCACCTTGCAGGAGCTGGCGACATGGTGACGATGATTATCGCCCGTGAACTGGGCTTAAATGATCGTTATCTGGCTGAAGAAATCAAAAAGTACCCGTTGGCAAAAGTAGAAAGCCTGTTCCATTTACGCCATGAAGACGGCAGCGTTCAGTTCTTCCCTACTCCGCTATCCCCTCATGTCTTTGCCCGCGTTTGTGTGGTGAAACCCGACGAGCTGGTGCCGATTCCCGGCGATTTAACACTGGAAAAAGTGCGTGCCGTTCGTCGCAGTGCGAAAGAGCGCGTCTTCGTAACAAACGCTCTGCGTGCGTTACGTCAGGTAAGCCCAGGTGGAAATATTCGCAACATTCCATTCGTCGTGCTGGTGGGCGGCTCTTCGCTGGATTTTGAAGTACCACAGTTAGTCACCGATGCGTTGGCGCATTATCGACTGGTCGCCGGGCGGGGGAATATCCGTGGCAACGAAGGACCGCGCAATGCGGTAGCTACCGGGCTACTTATCGCCTGGCGCAAGGAGTCGGCTTATGGAAAGTAAAGGACGAGCCCCCGCCATTGTCGTCATGGTAATCGGTGCTTACACCAACGCATGGGATGAGGTGCTTTTCGGTATTGAAGAAGAGGGGATCCCCTTTAGCATTCAACAAATCCCGTCAGGTGAGGTGATCGATAGCGCCTGGCAGGCCGCTCGTCAGTCCCCCCTGTTGGTTGGCATAGCCTGCGACCGGGAAAAACTGATTGTACATTACAAAAATTTACCGGCATCAGCACCGTTGTTTACGCTGATGTATCAACAAGATAACTATGCCCGGCGTAGTATCGGCAATAACGCCGCCCGCCTGGTCAAAGGCATTCCCTTCAGGGAATACCACCCATAATCCACAGGAGAAATGCTGTATGAATAACGCACTAGGACTGGTTGAAACAAAAGGGTTAGTTGGCGCAATTGAAGCCGCGGATGCCATGGTTAAATCCGCCAACGTGCAACTGGTTGGCTATGAAAAGATTGGTTCGGGTCTGATTACGGTGATGGTCCGCGGCGATGTCGGCGCAGTAAAAGCCGCCGTTGATGCGGGGAGCGCAGCAGCAAGCGCCGTTGGTGAAGTGAAATCCTGCCATGTCATTCCACGACCGCACAGCGATGTTGAGGCCATTTTACCTAAATCTGCATAACCCCATTCGCTAAGGAGCACAGCGTGAAGCAATCACTGGGATTACTTGAAGTCAGTGGTCTGGCACTCGCCATCAGTTGCGCGGACGCTATGGCTAAGGCCGCGTCCATCACGCTGGTTGGCCTTGAGAAGACCAATGGTTCGGGCTGGACGCTCATCAAAATTATCGGTGACGTCGCCTCGATTAATGCAGCGATCGCAACAGGCGTCAGTTTCGCCAGACAGCGAAATGGTCTTGTCGCGCACAAAGTGATTGCCCGCCCTGGAGAAGGAATACTGCCCCGCACAACAGAAGCATTGAATGTGACAGTCGAAGCAAGCGAAACACCTGCAACAACAGTCGCCGCAGAAATTATCAGTTGTAATTTGTGTCTTGACCCGGCGTGCCAACGGCAAAAAGGTGAACCCCGTTCACTTTGCCTGCATTCCGATAAGCGAGGGGTGTAGTAATGGATAAACAAACCTTGCAGGAGGCTGTTAGCCTGGTCCTGGATGAGATGCGCGAGCGCCCTATCCCTCTGGGCGTCTCCAGTCGTCACATTCATCTTTCAACGGCGGATTATGTGCGCCTTTTTCCTGAACAACCGATCAGCGAGAAAAAGTCGTTATTACAACCTGGTCAGTTCGCTGCTGAACAGGTTGTTACGCTGGTGGGACCAAAAGGTAAATTACACAACGTTCGCTTGTTGGGGCCATTACGTAACTCAAGTCAGGTGGAGATTTCCCGGACTGACGCCAGAACGTTAGGGATCGCCGCTCCGCTACGCATGTCTGGCGATCTCAGCGACACACCGGGAATTCGTCTGATAAGCCCTTTTGCAGAGCTGGAAATCGCTTCTGGCGTTATTGTCGCGCAACGGCATATTCATATGTCTCCGCTTGATGCCCTGATTTATGGCGTTACACATGGTGATAAGGTGGCGGTCGCCATTGAAGGGGATGAGCGACGACTGATATTCGATAACGTTGCCGTTCGCGTCTCACCGGATATGCGTCTTGAAATGCATATTGATACCGACGAAGCCAACGCCGCAGGCGCTGATAACCCTGACGTTTTTGCCACGCTGGTGTCGGTGCCATGAATAACGTGCTGATGCAACACATTGTTGACGAAGTGATTTTTCGCCTGAAACAGCGTGCGGGAAAAACACTCGCGCTAACTGTTTCGCAACTGCGAGAAGCCAGCGTTCACGAGATAGTTCATCAGTATGCATCGTTACAAATTCAATACGTCGATCTGCCGTTGTTGCGACAACTCGCGGAAAACGAAACGTCAGATCGTGCAGCAATCCACATTCACGAGGCGTTAGCCTGGGGAATGCACATTCAATTGTCGTTGCAGCATCATTTTCTGAACGCCATCAAATTAAAGTCACTCGCCCGTCTACCGTTAACCTGGTGCGACGAACAAGGGCAACCGGTCTACCTTCATCGTGGTCGACTTTTAAGTTATGTCGACATAGCGCAGTTATGCACGGGAATACTGGTGCTGCAACGGAAATGTTGTGTGACCGCTCTTGCGCGTGAAGCGGCAATTACCCGAAACATTCAGTTAATCAGGCAGGAGTAACCCATGCATCTGGCTCGAGTCACTGGCGCGGTGGTATCCACGCAAAAATCACCTTCTCTGGTCGGGAAAAAACTGCTGTTGGTTCGCCGGGTCAGCGCTGACGGTGAACTGCCTCTCACGCCATTAACCGGTGACGAAGTTGCCGTTGATTCAGTCGGTGCTGGCGTCGGTGAGTTGGTACTCCTCAGCAGCGGTTCCAGCGCCAGACATGTGTTTTCCGGACCTAACGAAGCCATCGACCTGGCAGTGGTTGGCATTGTCGATACGCTTTCGCGCTAAGGAGTTGAAAGATGGCGATTTATACCAGAACAGGCGATTCAGGAAATACGTCCCTATTTACCGGGCAACGTGTCAGCAAAACTCATCTACGTGTCGAAGCCTATGGCACGCTGGATGAACTGAACGCGACACTCAGTCTGTGTTATTGCGCCACCACCATCGAAAGTCATCGCATCTTACTGGAAGCCATTCAGCAACAGATATTCTGGTTTAGTGCCGAGCTCGCCAGTGAAAGCGAACAGCCATCAGCGCAGCAACGTTACATCAGTACGGAAGAAATCGCCGCGCTGGAAAAAGCGATCGACAGTGCAATGAACGCGGTTCCTCCAGTTCGCAGCTTCATTCTACCTGGTCGTTGTGAAGCCGCAAGCCGCATGCATTTCGCCCGCACAGTGGCTCGCAGGGCCGAAAGACGTCTGGTTGAACTGACAACGGAAGCCACCGTTCGCCATGTTTTACTGCACTACATCAACCGGCTTTCCGATTGCCTGTATGCCCTCGCCCGCGTGGAAGACAATGTTGCTCATCAGAACCTGATGATTCAGGAAATAACAAAACGTTATCACGAAGCTAACCACACTCCAGCATTGAAGGAACGCACGATGCCGCTCACTTTTCAGGATCTTCATCAGCTCATTCGTAGCGCGGCAATGCGCGCAGATGAACTGCATATTCCCGTAGTCATTAGCATCGTTGATGCCAACGGTACGGAAAGCGTTACCTGGCGGATACCTGATGCGCTGCTGGTTAGCAGTGAACTGGCACCGAAAAAAGCCTGGACCGCCGTGGCGATGAAAACGGCGACACACAAGCTTGCTGACACCGTGCAACCCGGAGCGCCGCTTTACGGACTCGAAAGCCATATGCAAGGCAAAGTTGTCACTTTTGGTGGCGGTTTCCCCCTCTGGCGTGACGGAATATTGCTTGGAGGGCTTGGTATCAGCGGCGGTAGCGTTGAACAAGACATGGATATTGCACAAACCGCAATGGCAGCAATTAACGCAGGAGCAAACCTATGAATACCACTGAATTAGAAACGATTATCCGCAATATCCTGCGCGAACAAATGATGCCCACTGCGTCACAAACGCAAAGAAATGGTATTTTCCAGACTGTCGATGACGCCGTCTGCGCTGCACACCAGGCCTTTTTGTGCTTTCAACAGTGCCCACTTAAAACCCGCAGTGCCATTATCAACGCCATTCGCGAAGAATTATCCCCCCGCCTTACCGAACTGGCAGAAGAGAGCGCTATCGAAACGGGGATGGGAAATAAAGAAGATAAGTATCTAAAAAACAAAGCGGCTCTCGATAACACACCTGGAATTGAAGACTTAACCACCACTGCGCTAACCGGTGATGGTGGCATGGTTTTATTTGAATACTCTCCGTTTGGGGTTATTGGCTCAGTCACGCCAAGTACCAATCCAACGGAAACCATCATTAACAACAGCATCAGCATGTTGGCTGCAGGCAATAGTGTCTATTTCAGTCCTCACCCGGGAGCCAAAAACGTATCGCTGAAACTGATCGCCATAATCGAAGACATCGCGTTTCGCTGTAGTGGCATTCATAACCTTATCGTTACCGTGTCTGAACCAACCTTTGCCGCCACCGAACAGATGATGACGCACCCTAAAATCGTCGTTCTGGCAATTACTGGCGGTCCAGGTATCGTCGCGATGGGGATGAAAAGTGGCAAGAAAGTGATTGGTGCCGGTGCGGGTAACCCGCCCTGCATCGTCGATGAAACGGCGGATATTGTGAAAGCCGCCGAAGACATCATCAACGGCGCTTCATTCGATTACAACCTGCCGTGTATCGCTGAAAAAAGCCTGATAGTCGTTGAATCAGTAGCAGATTACCTAATCCAACAGATGCAAAGTTTTGGCGCTTTTCTTCTTAACCGGGAACAAACTGACCAATTGCGTGCTATTTGCCTTCCTGGCAATGTTGCCAACAAAAAGCTGGTGGGTAAAAGTCCTTCAGCCATGCTGGAAGCAGCGGGAATTCCTTTACCGCAGAAAGCCCCTCGATTACTAATTGCTATTGTCGACGCCGATGATAGCTGGGTTACCTGCGAACAACTGATGCCAATGTTACCCATTGTAAAAGTTAATGATTTTGATAGCGCCCTCACCCTGGCGCTGAAAGTGGAAGACAGCTTGCACCACACGGCAATTATGCACTCGCAGAATGTCTCTCGGCTCAACCTTGCCGCGCGCGTTATGCAAACCTCCATCTTTGTCAAAAACGGCCCCTCCTGGGCAGGCATTGGCGTCGGCGGTGAAGGATTTACGACCTTCACCATTGCTACACCGACCGGAGAGGGGACAACGTCAGCACGGACTTTTGCCCGCTCACGACGCTGCGTGTTGACCACTGGTTTTTCCATTCGCTAGAGAAACGGAAATGAATACTTTTTCACTGCAGACGCGTTTATACAGCGGACCTGGAAGTCTTAAAGTGCTTAGCCGTTTCACCAATAAGCACATCTGGATTATTTGCGACGCCTTTCTGGCACGCTCACCACTGATTGACACGTTGCGCCAGGCGCTGCCTGACAGCAACCGCCTCAGTATTTTTAGCGAAATAACACCCGACCCAACTATCCAGACCGTGGTAAAAGGCATTGCACAAATGCAGACTTTACGCCCGGATGTGGTTATCGGTTTTGGCGGCGGCTCTGCGCTGGACGCCGCAAAAGCGATTGTCTGGTTTAGTCGCCAGTGTGCTATTGAGATTGACACCTGCGTAGCCATTCCCACCACCAGCGGCACCGGCTCAGAAGTGACCAGCGCCTGTGTCATCAGCGATCCAGAGAAAGGGATTAAATATCCCCTTTTCGATAATGCACTTTATCCGGATATTGCAGTCCTCGATCCCTCGCTGGTCGTCAGCGTGCCTCCCGCGATAACTGCCAATACCGGAATGGATGTTTTAACCCATGCGCTAGAAGCCTATGTTTCTCCACGCGCCAGTGATTTCTCGGATGCTCTGGTCGAAAAAGCCGTGCAAATTGTTTTTCACTACCTGCCTACAGCAGTGAATAAAGGCAATTGTCTTGCTACTCGCGGCAAAATGCATAATGCCTCGACGCTTGCCGGAATGGCCTTTAGCCAGGCTGGGCTTGGGTTAAATCATGCAATTGCCCATCAACTCGGCGGGCAGTTTCATCTGCCACACGGCCTGGCGAATGCTCTCCTGCTCACGGCGGTTATCCGCTTTAATGCTGGCGATCCGCGCGCCGCCAAACGCTACGTCCGGCTGGCAAAAACGTGTCATTTATGCCCTGATAACGCCAATGACACCGCCAGCCTGAATGCACTCATTCAACATATTGAACAGCTTAAAAAAGCCTGTGCAATACCGACTCTCGCTAATGCACTGAAAGAAAAAAAAGCAGAATGGTCAGCACGTCTTCCAGATATGGTTCAGGCAGCGCTGGCGGATGCAACATTGCGTACCAACCCACGAGCGGCTGATGCCTCCGCTATTGAGGAACTGCTTGAGGAGTTGTTATGAACGTCGAGTTAACGTCCTGTGACAGTCAGACGATCCGTGAGCGAGTTCAGGCAGCCGGGGTTGTGGGTGCTGGCGGCGCAGGCTTTCCAACACATATCAAGCTGCAGGCGTGTGTTGACACTTTCCTGGTAAATGCCGCGGAATGCGAACCAATGTTGAAAGTGGACCAGCAGTTAATGGCACAACAAGCCAGCCGCCTGCTGCGCGGTGTTCACTATGCGATGAAAGCCACCGGGGCTGCTAGCGGAATCATCGCGCTGAAAGAGAAGTATCAACCCGCAATAAAAGCACTTACACCATTACTTCCAACGGATATCCGCCTGCATATTTTGCCCGACGTTTATCCCGCTGGGGATGAGGTGCTGACCATCTGGATGGCAACAGGTCGTCGCGTTCCACCCGCCGCGTTGCCCGTTAGCGTCGGCGTGGTGGTGAATAACGTCCAGACCGTGCTGAATATTGCCAGAGCCGTTGAGCAACAGTATCCGGTAACGCGCCGCACGTTAACCGTTAATGGTGCAGTTGCTAAACCAGTAACAGTGACCGTTCCCATCGGAATGTCTTTACGCGAGGTACTGGCGCTGGCGGGAGGCGCTACGGTAGATAATCCCGGTTTTATCAATGGCGGGCCGATGATGGGGAGTTTGATCCCATCGCTCGATACGCCAGTCAGCAAAACCACCGGCGGCTTGCTGGTCTTACCCAACTCTCATTCACTGATCCAACGTCGAATGCAGGATGATCGCAACGTACTTGCCGTCGCGAAAACCGTTTGTGAACAATGCCGCTTATGTACCGATCTCTGTCCACGTCATTTAATCGGTCACGAACTGTCACCACATTTGTTAGTACGTGCGGTTAACTACCAACAGCTCGCTACACCGCAACTGTTACTGACAGCACTCACCTGTTCGGAGTGCAACGTCTGTGCCAGCGTCGCCTGCCCGGTAGGTATTTCACCAATGCGCATAAATCGCCTGCTTAAGCAGGAATTACGCGCTAAAAATCTCCGCTACGAAGGCACCTTAAACCCTGCGGATGTCATGGCAAATTATCGACTGATTCCCGTAAAACGGCTGGTAACCAGACTGGGCTTAGCACCGTGGTATCAGGATGCGCCATGGTCTGAACACGTGCCACAGCCCGAAAAAGTGACGCTATTGTTACGCCAGCACATCGGAGCCAGCGCAATTGCGTGTGTCCAAAAAGGCGATCGTGTCGTTCGTGGGCAATGTGTAGGCCAAATTCCACACGGCACATTAGGTGCCCCCATTCATGCCAGTATTGATGGCACGATCAGTGATGTGACAGAAAACGCGATTACGGTTGTGAGAGGTTAACCATGTCAAAAGCGGTAGGTATTTTAGAACTTAGCAGTATCGCGAAAGGGATGGAAACCGGCGATGCCATGCTGAAAAGCGCCAACGTTGAGTTACTGGTCAGCAAAACGCTATGCCCCGGTAAATTTCTGCTGATGCTCGGTGGCGATGTCGGTGCGGTGCAACAGGCCATCGATAATGGCACGTCCCTTGCTGGTGAAATGCTGGTCGACAGTCTGGTTCTTCCTAATATTCATCCCACTATCCTGTCTGCAATCAGCGGTCTGAACCATGTTGACCAGCGACGGGCTGTCGGTGTAGTAGAAACCTGGAGTGTAGCAGCCTGCATTGACGCTGCCGATTGTGCAGTGAAAGCGGCAAACGTCACGCTCGTGCGGGTGCATATGGCCTTCGGTATTGGCGGTAAATGCTACATGGTAGTGGCAGGCGATATTTCTGATGTTAATAACGCGGTCTCTGTCGCCAGCGAGCGCGCGGGGGAAAAAGGTTTGTTGGTCTATCGTTCGGTGATTGCCCGTCCGCATGAAGCCATGTGGCGTCAGATGGTGGAGGGATAATGTCAACTCAACACACGACTGAACGGATGATTCAGGAATATGTTCCCGGTAAACAGGTCACACTGGCGCATGTGATTGCGAATCCCGGAAAGGATCTGTTTAAGAAATTAGGTTTACCAGACACCGTTTCTGCCATTGGCATTCTGACGATTACCCCCAGTGAAGCATCTATCATCGCGTGTGATATCGCCACAAAATCAGGCGCTGTAGAGATTGGTTTTCTTGATCGTTTTACCGGCGCGGTAGTTCTGACTGGCGATGTTTCTGCTATCGAATATGCACTTAGCCAGGTTACACGCACGCTGGGCGAAATGATGCACTTTACCGCCTGTTCCATTACACGGACCTGACACTATGCAACGGATGATGCTCATCGGTCCCAGTCAGTGCGGAAAAACGTCACTCACACAATGCCTGCGCGGAGAGAATATTCAGTATCAGAAGACGCAGGCAATCGTCTGGTCACCGGCCACCATTGACACACCCGGGGAATACCTCGAAAACCGCAGCCTTTACAGCGCACTGCTGGTCTGTGCCTGCGAAGCGGACATTATCGCACTGGTACTTAATGCGAACGCACCGTGGTCCCCTTTTTCGCCAGGCTTTACTACATCGATGAATCGCCCGGTCATTGGGGTAGTAACCAAAGCGGATTTAGCCAGCGTAGAACAAATATCTTTGGTGAAATGCTGGTTACGGGAAGCTGGGGCACGCAACGTATTAGTAACCAGCGCGATAAATAACATCGGGGTTGCAGAACTTTTTACCTTGTTACATACAGAAGAAGGTTGTCGTTAATTTCGACATTTCAATATGTTATCAGATGGGAATGATGACTTGTGACACAGAGAAAGGAATCATGAACAATGAGGGTTGCCGGGCAACCCTCATTGAATAAAGCAGAAATTACTTCGCTTCGCCGTTTTTCATTTCACCCATAGCTTTCAGCTTTTTGGAGATATCGCGGCGTTCTTTGGAAAGCTCAGCATTTTTGATGATGTAATCATCAACGCGATCTTCATAGTCGCCTTTCATGCTGGCGATGATGCCCTGAATTGCTTCGACGCTCATACCCGGTTTGATGTAATCGCTCAGGTTGTCCAGCAGCAGAACGCGTTTCTGGTTGTCACGGATCTTTTTCTCAACGTCCTGGATTTCACGTTGCAGTTTGTTCTTACGACGGAACAGGCGAACAAATTCCAGTACGTCCTGGAATGAAGGCTTGGTAGTTTCCATTTTTATACCCCTGATAATGTGAGAGTCGGATTCGTTTAAGCAGCCGCTATTCGTTAGGGCCAACATTACTCATAGCTGCCGCAGATGACAATGCTTTTATCCCTTTTCACTATCATACCCTTTATCTTTGCTGAATCGAAGCAGCAAGATGATTCTGAAGATCGGGAATTATTTGCGCAAGGCCCGGCAAATCAGATTTGACAACAACTCCAGTTGATGCGCCGTTTCCATGTTAAGCCACACATAGCCATAAATCGGGGTCTCAACGACCTTGAGATCATGGTGGTTATCGAGCAACTGACGCAGCTCTTCCACAGCATCGTTCAATTTTTCCGTATTAGCAAAAACCGGCTGCGGATTACCTTCGTACAGGGCATGAACAAGGCTCAACACGATTTGCTGCATCATGTGCTGTGTATCGCGCAGTTTTTGCGCGTTCAATAACACGAAATGGCTGGGGCGCGTGGCCCAGTAAGCATTGATTTGCAGTTCCAGCATACAAACCAGATTACGGTTAATTGTCTGGATCCCTTCATATATCGATTTTGGGATACGGGTTTCTTTGCTGGCGGGCGCAATCAGCCCACGCATTTTCACGGCATCGGTCAGGAGTTTTTGCAGATGTTTTTCCAGACGTGGACGTTCGAGTAAGTTCGGTGAGAACGCTGACTGATAGACGCGATTATATTCAGTGAGACTTTTCGCCAGTTGAATGCGCCAGTGGATAAAAGCACGTTGCGGCCAGATGCCGGTAAACAACATTGCCAGTAAAGAGCCGAGGATCACATCGCCGCTTCGCCATAATGCGGTATCAATTTCACCGGTTGGCGAGCCAACAACAATTGCCAGCGTCACACCAATCAATAAACCTTGATATGGCTTCTTACCCAGCGCCAGCCAACCGCAAAGGAACATGGCTGCAGCACACCAGACTAACATCAACGGTAAAGAGATTAACTCCAGTTGCAGAGCGATAAGACCTAATATCGAACCCAACACAGTACCGCCAATACGTTCAAAGGCGCGAGGGACAACGTTGCCCCAGAACGAAATTGGCCCCATGATCACCACCATAGTGACCAGCGGCCAGGTGCTTTCCGGGATGGTAAACAAGCGAATGATGAGAAAGGTGAGCAAGAACGCCAGCGCAACTCGCGTACCATGCACAATGCGGTAATGGCGGTACACTCGAATTTCAAACGGGCTTAAGGACTTATCGGCACGCACGCGGGCACTCCGTGGAATAAGAGAAAAAACGGTCATAATGCAATCTGGCAGTCCGGGAACGATAACGCTATGTAACAAATCTGTCCGGCAAACCGGGAATAGCAGACGTTCCCGGTTTGGTTGTCAGAAAACTGCAGACGAATCTTACTCTTTTACATAACGAAAAACAGCGTAGCAATCGGGTTATCCTCTGATCCAGTGCCACTTATCAGCGCTGTTTAGGCTGCACCGCAACATACATTTCGATATCCCAATACCCCTCTTCCGCACCATTGTTCAGATAAACCTCAAAGCAGGGCTTTGGCAACATTTCGTAAGCGCTGTCCTGCAAGAGAGTATTAAAGAACTGATACCAGGGTTTAGCAAAGTCATCACCCACTACGCGTGCAACCGCCACCGCATACTGACCTCCAGAAATTTCCGTCAGGATGACGCCCTCACTGTTTTCGGGGAGAGTGAAGTCATCTGCCACCGAGACGACGGTGTCACAACGTAACTTTTCGGCGGGTGTTTCGTCTGGATTATCGTAATAGACCGCTACCCACTCCTTTGGCACGATATTTTTGTCGTCTACCCACATCATCAACTGCTCAAAACCTTGCTTTACCGTCTGTTCCCACGGGCCAACGAGATGGAAACCTGCAACGGTACGTTTATCTTCCTGTTTAATCTCGTAGTTCATGATGCCCCCATTAATACTGGTTTTATGTACAGTACATTTGCAATATAAAAACCACAAGGAATGAGTGTTGATTATGCGAGCAGACTCGCACTCCTGCCAGTCTGCTGCAAAAGAAAGGTCAGGCCTTATGGTAGAAATAATCGCTCAACCGGGAAAACATGCCGCCTTCACTGACGGATTCCAGGGTGACCAGCGGCCAGTGCGCCACCTGTTTATCCCGATCGTAAAGTTCAATTTCCCCAACCTGCTGATGGGCATTAATTGGCGCGGTCAGTTCTTTATCATTAAGGGTGTATTTTGCTTTGATATTCGGAATCTCCGCTTTTGGCAGCACCATCCAGAACTCTTGTTCGGTTCCAAGCGCAATCTTTTCTTTATCGCCATACCAGATGCGTTCTGTGCCAATCTTTTTCCCACGATGTAAAATTTGCACCGTAGTAAAGTTCTGTTGTCCCCAACGCAGTAGCTTTCTCGCCTCTTCTTCACGACCTTTTGCGCTTTCAGCCCCCATCACCACCGCAATGAGTCGACGCTGACCATCCACAGCCGAAGCAATGAGATTAAACCCGGCCCCGGAAGTATGTCCGGTTTTCAGGCCATCGACATTCATGGTTTTATCCCATAATAAGCCGTTACGGTTTTGCTGGGTGATGCCGTTCCAGGTGAGGCTTTTCTCACTGTACATATGATAAAACTCAGGTTCACCATGAATGATGGCGCGCGAAAGTACGGCTAAATCGTAGGCTGAACTATGCTGACCCGGCGCATCCAGACCATGTACCGTTTCAAAATGCGTATCCTTTAGATGCAACTTCTCGGCGTAATTGTTCATCATTTCAACAAACTGCCGTTGCCCACCAGCAATATAATCAGCCAGCGCAACACAAGCATCATTGCCAGAGTCGACAATTAATCCACGGCTTAAATCACGTACCGATACGCGATCCCCCTCTTTCAAAAACATCAGTGAAGAACCGACAAATACCGGGTTATCTTTTGCCCACGCATCACGCCCCACAGTGACAATATCGTCTGGTGTAATGCGATGACTATCGATAGCACGATCAACGACATAGCCAGTCATCAGCTTAGTCAGGCTGGCAGGATTACGTTGTTGATGCTCATTACCCGCCGTGAGGATCTGTCCGGTTGTGTAATCCATCAATACCCATGACCCCGCATGAATTTCTGGAGGCTGGGGTGAAAAAGGAATATTTTCTGCTGCAAAAGCAGACGATAAATTAAAAACGAACAAAGAAGCAGCAATAACAAGACGGCGTTTCAACAGCAAATCCTCAGGAGTTTCAAATAGCTGTTCTTTTTACGGAAATCCTGATGAACTGGCTGGAATAAAGTGCAAGAAAATGTGACATTTATCTCATTTTAATCTGACATTATCTGTTTCCACACGCTGCCAAATTGTCGCTCTAAAGCTGATTAGCGTTGTGATATTTGGTACTCTGGCATACAGCAGAAATAACGGATTTAACCTAATGATGAATGACGGTAAGCAACAATCTACCTTTTTGTTTCACGATTACGAAACCTTTGGCACGCACCCCGCGTTAGATCGCCCTGCGCAGTTTGCCGCCATTCGCACCGATAGCGAATTCAATATCATTGGCGAACCAGAAGTCTTTTACTGCAAACCTGCTGATGATTATTTACCTCAACCAGGGGCGGTGTTAATCACCGGCATCACACCGCAGGAAGCACGGGCGAAAGGAGAAAACGAAGCCGCCTTTGCCGCCCGCATCCACTCGCTTTTTACCGTACCGAAAACCTGCATTCTTGGTTACAACAATGTGCGTTTCGACGACGAAGTCACGCGCAATGTTTTTTATCGTAATTTCTACGATCCCTATGCCTGGAGCTGGCAGCATGATAACTCTCGCTGGGATCTGCTGGACGTCATGCGTGCCTGTTATGCCCTACGTCCGGAGGGGATCAACTGGCCTGAAAATGATGACGGTCTGCCGAGTTTTCGTCTTGAACATTTAACCAAAGCGAATGGTATAGAGCATAGCAACGCCCACGATGCGATGGCCGATGTATACGCCACTATCGCGATGGCGAAGCTGGTGAAAACGCGTCAGCCACGCCTGTTTGATTATCTCTTTACCCATCGTAATAAGCACAAACTGATGGCATTGATTGATGTGCCACAGATGAAACCACTGGTGCACGTTTCCGGCATGTTTGGTGCGTGGCGCGGCAATACCAGTTGGGTTGCGCCGCTGGCGTGGCATCCTGAAAATCGCAATGCCGTGATTATGGTGGATTTAGCTGGAGATATTTCGCCATTACTGGAACTGGATAGCGACATGCTGCGCGAGCGTCTGTATACCGCAAAAGCCGATCTGGGCAATAACGCCGCAGTCCCGGTTAAGCTGGTGCATATTAATAAATGTCCGGTGCTGGCACAGGCGAATACACTTCGCCCGGAGGATGCCGACCGTCTGGGAATTAATCGTCAGCATTGCCTTGATAACCTGAAAATTTTGCGTGAAAACCCGCAAGTGCGCGAAAAAGTGGTGGCAATATTTGCTGAAGCCGAACCGTTTATGCCTTCAGATAACGTGGATGCCCAGCTTTATAATGGCTTTTTCAGTGACGCCGATCGCGCGGCAATGAAAATTGTGCTGGAAACCGAGCCACGTAACTTACCGGCACTGGATATCACCTTTGTCGATAAACGCATAGAGAAGCTGTTGTTCAATTATCGGGCGCGTAACTTCCCCGGCACGTTAGATTACGCCGAACAGCAACGCTGGCTGGAGCATCGCCGTCAGGTCTTCACTCCAGAGTTTTTGCAAGGCTATGCTGATGAACTGCAGATGCTGGCGCAGCAATATGCCGATGATAAAGAGAAAGTGGCACTGTTAAAGGCGCTTTGGCAGTACGCGGAAGAGATCGTCTGATACAAAAAAGCCGGAGCGTTAAACTCCGGCTTTTTGAGACTTACCGGATGATGACACCATCCGGTTTTATAAAATTATGCAACGTCTTCGTACTGCGGAACCGGGTTGCGGAAGCTCTTAGTTACGCAAGCCAGGTAAATCAGACCGATAGCCGCCCAGATCAGCCCCAGAACCATCGAGCTTTCTTCCAGGTTAACCCACAGCGCACCAACGGTCAGCGCACCACACATCGGCAGGAACAGATACTGGAAGTGATCTTTCAGCGTCTTGTTACGCTTCTCACGGATCCAGAACTGCGAGATAACCGACAGGTTAACGAAGGTGAACGCCACCAGCGCACCAAAGTTAATCAGCGCCGTTGCCATTACCAGGTCAAAGTTGATTGCCAGCAGAGCAATCGCACCAACCAGGATGATGTTCATCGCCGGAGTACGCCATTTCGGGTGTACATAACCGAAGAAACTTTTCGGGAACACGCCGTCACGCCCCATCACGTACATCAGACGCGCTACGCCTGCGTGCGCCGCCATACCAGACGCCAGTACGGTAATGGTGGAGAAGATCAGCGCGCCAACCTGGAACGCTTTCCCCGCAACATACAGCATGATTTCAGGCTGTGACGCATCCGGATCTTTAAAGCGAGAGATATCCGGGAAGTACAGTTGCAGGAAGTAGGTCGCAAAGATGAAGATCATACCGCCGATCAGCGCGGTCAGGAAAATCGCACGCGGGATCACGCGCTCTGCATCTTTGGTTTCTTCCGACAGGTTGCTGATGCCGTCAAAACCGGTAAAGGAGAAGCACAGGATCGTCGCACCGGTAATCATCGGGATGACATGCGCATCGCCAGACCAGAACGGACGGGTGCTCGCCAGCGTACCAGCGCCTTCACCTTCAAATACGCCGTAGACCACCATGCCCAGAATCACCGCGATCAGCACAATCTGCAACACCACAATGACGGTGTTGAAGTTCGCTACGGATTTCAGGCTACGCAGGTTAAAGGCAGTCATAAAGGCCACCAGCGCCACCACAAACATCCACGATGGGATGGAAGGCACCAGAGCTTCAAAATAGATTTTCGCCAACAGGATGTTGATCATCGGCGCGAACAGATAGTCGAGCAGAGAAGACCAACCCACCATAAAGCCAACGGTCGGGCTAATAGATTTCTGGGCGTAAGTGTACGCAGAGCCAGCAGAAGGATAGCGGCGAACCAACTTCCCGTAGCTCAGAGCCGTGAACAGGATCGCAATCAATGCGAACGCATAGGCTGTCGGCACATGACCATCCGTGAGGCCTGAAACGATACCAAAAGTATCAAACAGCGTCATCGGCTGCATATAGGCAAGACCCATCATTACAACCGGAACTAACGTAAGCGTTTTACGCAATTCCACGCGAGAGGTGTTTGGAGTAACGTTATGCGACATGGTTATTCTCCTTTACGGTGATAACCGTCGCGTAAGCAAAAAATTGCCCCATTTTTTTGGATTCCTCAGCGACAACAACTGTCGATTTTTAGTAAATATCTATCCGGTACGAAGCCCGGCCTCTTGGTATGAATGATTGGTTTGAAGCAAAAAATAACCGACGCGGATAAAACGTCGGTTTTTAGTCATTTTTTGACAGCGGCGCATTGTGCCTAAATGGGGGGTAAATGACAAGAGAATGAGGGGCTTGACAGATGATTTTTTATTTAAATGGCTGATTTTCCGTCACCAGATTTTGCATAAACACCGGCGATAGCACTATTTGCTAAAATCTCGTCTCGCCACCACACACTGGCAAGCCCTGCGGTTTGTTCGTTCCAGCCAATCCAGACAGGTTCAAAGAGGGTTTGCGCGACCACTTTCTTCTCGATTAACGCACCACTATCAAGAAAGCGTTGCGCCAGATAACGGGGTAAATAACCACAACCAAGACCACTGATTTGCAGCTCCAGCTTGGTTTTAAAATCAAATACGGTAATAGCTTCTTGTTCATCAAGTATTTGTGAAGCTGTAGACGCGGCTGCCTGCGCAGTGTCACCGACGACTATCGCCCGATATCGTTTAATGATTCGTCGATTTAACGGTTCTTCTTCCAGCGCTAACGGATGATGGGGTGCCACAGCGAACACTTGCTCCAGATCACCCAGACGAGAAAAACCAAATTCGCTGGAAGATGGCGGCTCGTGCATAGCGCCGACAATAATATCTGCCCGGCCCTGGGTCAGCGCCTCCCAGGAACCACCGAGCACGCCATTGATAAATTTCAACCGCGTTACACTGTGATGTTGATAAAAGAGTTCAATAAGTGGCGCAAGCAGAGAAAAAGGAAAGGTGTCATCAACCCCGATAATCAGCTCGTTCTCCCAGCCTTCGTGAAGTTTTATTGCCTGTTTTTCCAGCTCATGAACAGTGTGAAGAATTTCCCGCCCTTTCTCTAATAACATTTTTCCGGTGCGGGTGAATTTAGCGCGGTGACCGCTGCGATCAAGCAATTGAATATTAAGATCACTTTCCAGCTTATGAACGGTGTAACTCAGCGCAGACGGCGTCTTGTACAGTTTGGCTGACGCCGCCGCAAAACTGCCCTCTTTTTCTAAGGCATCGAGGATCATCAACACATCCAGCAGTGGTTTCATACACGCCCCCTTGCGGTGTATGCGGCATTCTGCTGGCGTGATGCTTTACTCCAGCGGCATTACCAGTGGATCGGGATACTGGTATTCAAATCCCAATTCATTACAGATCCGGCTGCCATCAATAATTTTACCTTTGCCGCTGTCCAGGCTGTTTCTGAACTGCGGAGGTTCCAGCCCCAGTAAACGGGCCATCTGCGGATAGAAAACATTACGCGCAGGGTGAGCTGGCGCACATATATTATAGATGTGTCCGCCTTTAGGTGCCTGTAACAACAGAGTGATAGCGCCAATAACATCTTCCAGGTGAACTAAATTGACGCCGTGTTCACCGTCTGGCGCAGTTTTTCCGGCAAAGAAGCGCCCTGGATGACGCCCCGGCCCCACCAGGCCAGCAAGACGCAAAATATCGACCGAAGTACCAGGTAAATTGTGCAGCCAGTCTTCGAGTTCTTTTAACACTCGTCCACTGTTGGTCACGGGATTGCGTGGTGTGGTTTCTTTTACTATGCCTTGCGCATCGCCATAGACAGAGGTTGAACTGGTGAAAATAATGCGGGGAATATGGTGAGCCAGCGCGCTGTCTACCAGCTCTTGCACTGCCTGCAAATAGAACTCGTCGCCAGGACCGCTGCGTCGCGCCGGAAGCGTAATGACCAACGCATCAGCATCCATCAGGGCATCCAGATCGTCAGAATCGCAAACTAACTCGGGATCCATGCGAAGCGTATAGCTATCAATCCCACTCATTCGGGCCGCTTCGACGCCATCTTGTGTGGTTTTACTCCCGGTGACTTGCCAGCCCCGCGCTGAAAGTGACATCGCCAGCGGCATACCTAACCACCCTAACCCGACAATTGCGACCTTTTTCATCCGTTTTCTCCTGATACACCTTAGATCTATAAGGCTACGCCAGCGTATCAAAACTGACAATTCATTCTATGAATGAATCGAAGCTGTTAGCAAATGTACAATTGCCTGATGCGCTCCGCTTATCAGGCCTACAAAAACACCAATATATTGAATTTAGGAAACATTTGTAGGCCAGATAAGGCGTTCACGCCGCATCCGGCATGAACAAAGGCCACTTTAGTTACAGAACACAATGTTCTTGAGGGTTTTAAAACATGTTTTCACGATTACTTTTTTTAACGTAGTCACTCTTAACGCCCTTCTTTCCCTGCTCATTCATTAAACAAATCTATCACCGCAAAATATATAAAAAAGCCCTTGCTTTCTATCGTGAAAGTGGTTTAGGTTAAAAGGCATCAGTTGAATAAACATTCACAGAGATTTTTATGACACGCGTTCAATTTAAACACCACCATCATCACCATCATCCTGACTAGTCTTTCAGGCGATGTGTGCTGGAAGACATTCAGATCTTCCAGTGGTGCATGAACGCATGAGAAAGCCCCCGGAAGATCACCTTCCGGGGGCTTTTTTATTGCGCGGTTGATAACGATTCAGACAGGTTAAAAGAGGAATAAGAAAATGACAGACAACACTCGTTTACGCATAGCTATGCAAAAATCCGGCCGTTTAAGTGATGATTCACGCGAATTGCTGGCGCGCTGCGGCATTAAAATTAATCTTCACACCCAGCGCCTGATCGCGATGGCAGAAAACATGCCGATTGATATTCTGCGCGTGCGTGACGACGACATTCCCGGTCTGGTAATGGATGGCGTGGTAGACCTCGGGATCATCGGTGAGAACGTACTGGAAGAAGAGTTGCTCAACCGCCGCGCCCAGGGTGAAGATCCGCGCTACTTTACCCTGCGCCGTCTTGATTTCGGTGGCTGTCGCCTTTCACTGGCAACGCCCGTTGATGAAGCCTGGGACGGCCCGCTCTCCTTAAACGGTAAACGTATCGCCACCTCTTATCCTCACTTGCTCAAGCGTTATCTCGACCAGAAAGGTATCTCTTTCAAATCCTGCTTATTGAACGGTTCTGTCGAAGTTGCTCCGCGCGCCGGACTGGCGGATGCGATTTGCGATCTGGTTTCCACCGGTGCCACCCTAGAGGCCAACGGCCTGCGCGAAGTGGAAGTTATCTACCGCTCGAAAGCCTGCCTGATCCAGCGCGATGGTGAAATGGAAGAATCCAAACAGCAACTAATCGACAAGCTACTGACCCGTATTCAGGGCGTAATTCAGGCGCGTGAATCGAAATACATCATGATGCATGCACCAACCGAGCGTCTGGATGATGTCATCGCCCTGCTGCCAGGTGCCGAACGACCAACCATTCTGCCGCTGGCGGGTGATCAACAGCGCGTCGCCATGCACATGGTGAGTAGCGAAACCCTGTTCTGGGAAACGATGGAAAAACTGAAGGAACTGGGCGCGAGTTCGATTCTGGTCCTGCCAATTGAGAAGATGATGGAGTAATAGCCATGAGCTTTAACACAATCATTGACTGGAATAGCTGTACTGCGGAGCAACAACGCCAACTGTTAATGCGCCCGGCGATCTCCGCCTCAGAAAGCATCACCCGTATCGTCCGTGAAATTTTAGATAACGTGAAAGCACGCGGCGATGACGCCTTACGGGAATACAGCGCGAAGTTTGATAAAACCAAGGTTACCGCGCTGAAAGTGTCTGCTGAAGAAATCGCCGCAGCCTGCGAACGCCTGAGCGACGACCTGAAACAGGCGATGGCGGTAGCAGTAAAGAACATTGAAACCTTCCACAATGCGCAAAAACTGCCGACGGTAGATGTCGAAACCCAGCCAGGCGTACGTTGCCAGCAAGTCACGCGCCCGGTAGCTTCAGTGGGTTTGTATATTCCTGGCGGCTCTGCCCCACTCTTCTCAACCGTATTAATGCTGGCGACTCCAGCGCGTATTGCCGGTTGTAATAAAGTGGTGCTGTGCTCACCGCCGCCGATTGCCGATGAGATCCTCTACGCGGCGCAACTGTGCGGCGTGCAGGACGTGTTTAACGTCGGTGGCGCACAAGCCATTGCCGCACTGGCCTTTGGTACTGAATCCGTGCCGAAAGTGGACAAAATTTTCGGACCGGGTAACGCCTTTGTGACTGAAGCGAAACGTCAGGTGAGCCAGCGTCTGGACGGTGTAGCAATCGATATGCCCGCAGGCCCGTCGGAAGTGCTGGTGATTGCCGATAGCGGCGCAACGCCGGACTTCGTGGCTTCAGATTTGCTCTCTCAGGCTGAGCACGGCCCGGATTCACAGGTGATCTTACTGACGCCCGACGCCGATATGGCACGCCGCGTTGCCGAAGCTGTAGAACGTCAACTTGCAGAGTTACCGCGTGCTGAAACTGCACGCCAGGCACTGCTCACCAGCCGCCTGATTGTGACCAACGATTTAGCGCAGTGCGTGACAATCTCCAATCAGTACGGCCCGGAACACCTGATTATTCAAACCCGCAACGCCCGCGAACTGGTCGATAGCATCACCAGCGCCGGTTCGGTATTTCTTGGTGACTGGTCACCGGAATCGGCAGGTGACTACGCCTCCGGCACCAACCACGTTCTACCGACTTACGGTTACACCGCCACCTGTTCCAGCCTCGGACTGGCGGATTTCCAGAAGCGCATGACCGTGCAGGAATTGTCGAAAGAGGGTTTCTCTGCGTTGGCTTCGACCATTGAAACGCTGGCTACCGCCGAACGCCTGACAGCCCACAAAAATGCCGTGACTTTACGTGTCAACGCCCTTAAGGAGCAAGCATGAGCACCGTGACTATTACCGATTTAGCGCGTGAAAACGTCCGCAACCTGACGCCATATCAGTCAGCGCGTCGACTGGGCGGTAACGGCGATGTCTGGCTGAACGCCAACGAATATCCTACAGCCGTGGAGTTTCAGCTCACTCAGCAAACGCTCAACCGCTATCCGGAATGTCAGCCAAAAGCGGTTATTGAAAATTACGCGCAATATGCTGGCGTAAAACCGGAACAAGTGCTGGTCAGCCGCGGCGCAGACGAAGGCATTGAACTACTGATTCGCGCCTTTTGTGAACCGGGTAAAGATGCCATCCTCTATTGCCCGCCAACGTACGGCATGTATAGCGTCAGCGCCGAAACCATTGGCGTCGAGTGTCGCACGGTGCCGACGCTGGAAAACTGGCAACTGGACTTGCAGGGGATTTCCGACAAGCTGGACGGCGTGAAAGTGGTTTATGTTTGCAGCCCTAACAACCCGACCGGGCAACTGATCAATCCGCAAGATTTTCGCACTCTGCTGGAGTTAACCCGCGGAAAAGCCATTGTGGTTGCCGATGAAGCCTATATTGAGTTTTGCCCGCAGGCATCGCTGGCGGGCTGGCTGGCGGAATATCCGCACCTGGCTATTTTGCGCACCCTTTCGAAAGCTTTTGCTCTGGCGGGTCTCCGTTGTGGGTTTACGCTGGCAAACGAAGAAGTCATCAACCTGCTGATGAAAGTGATCGCCCCCTACCCACTCTCAACGCCGGTTGCCGACATTGCGGCACAGGCGTTAAGCCCGCAGGGGATCGTCGCCATGCGCGAACGAGTGGCGCAAATTATTGCAGAACGCGAATACCTGATTGCCGCATTGAAAGAG
Source organism: Escherichia sp. MOD1-EC5950 (assembly GCF_002965345.1). Taxonomy (NCBI): domain Bacteria; kingdom Pseudomonadati; phylum Pseudomonadota; class Gammaproteobacteria; order Enterobacterales; family Enterobacteriaceae; genus Escherichia; species Escherichia sp. MOD1-EC5950. Next base: position 27,131 of record NZ_PTSR01000004.1, on the reverse strand, counting down.
ATCCCCTGCGTGGAGCAGGTTTTCGACTCCGAAACCAACTACATTCTGGCACGCTTTAAAGCCTCCAGCGCAGTGTTTAAATCTTTGTGGGATCAGGGCATTATCTTACGTGATCAGAATAAACAACCCTCTTTAAGCGGCTGCCTGCGAATTACCGTCGGAACCCGTGAAGAAAGCCAGCGCGTCATTGACGCCTTACGTGCGGAGCAAGTTTGATGAGTCAGAAGTATCTTTTTATCGATCGCGATGGAACCCTGATTAGCGAGCCGCCGAGTGATTTTCAGGTGGACCGTTTTGACAAACTCGCCTTTGAACCGGGCGTGATCCCGGAACTGCTGAAGCTGCAAAAAGCAGGCTATAAGCTGGTGATGATCACCAACCAGGATGGTCTTGGAACACAACGTTTCCCGCAGGCGGATTTCGATGGCCCGCACAATCTGATGATGCAGATCTTTACCTCGCAAGGCGTGCAGTTTGATGAAGTGCTGATTTGCCCGCACCTGCCCGACGATGAATGTGACTGCCGCAAGCCGAAGGTAAAACTGGTGGAGCGTTATCTCGCTGAGCAGGCGATGGATCGCGCCAGCAGTTACGTGATTGGCGATCGTGCGACCGATATTCAACTTGCTGAAAACATGGGTATTAATGGTTTACGCTACAACCGCGAAACCCTGAACTGGCCGATGATTGGTGAGCAACTCACTAAACGCGATCGTTATGCCCACGTAGTGCGCAACACCAAAGAGACGCAGATTGACGTTCAGGTGTGGCTGGATCGCGAAGGTGGCAGCAAGATTAACACTGGTGTTGGTTTCTTTGATCACATGCTGGATCAGATTGCCACCCACGGTGGTTTCCGTATGGAAATCAACGTTAAAGGCGATCTCTATATTGACGATCACCACACCGTCGAAGATACCGGGCTGGCGCTGGGCGAAGCGTTAAAAATTGCCCTTGGCGACAAACGCGGCATCTGCCGGTTTGGTTTTGTCTTGCCGATGGATGAATGCCTCGCACGCTGCGCGCTGGATATCTCTGGTCGCCCGCACCTGGAATATAAAGCTGAGTTTACCTACCAGCGCGTGGGCGATCTCAGCACCGAAATGATCGAACACTTCTTCCGTTCACTCTCTTACACCATGGGCGTGACTCTGCACCTGAAAACCAAAGGTAAAAACGATCACCACCGTGTAGAGAGCCTGTTCAAAGCCTTTGGTCGCACCCTGCGCCAGGCCATCCGCGTGGAAGGTGACACCCTGCCCTCGTCGAAAGGAGTGCTGTAATGAACGTGGTGATCCTTGATACCGGCTGCGCCAACCTGAACTCGGTGAAGTCTGCCATTGCGCGTCACGGCTATGAACCAAAGGTCAGCCGTGACCCGGACGTCGTGTTGCTGGCCGATAAACTGTTTTTACCCGGCGTTGGCACCGCGCAAGCGGCGATGGACCAGGTGCGTGAGCGCGAACTGTTTGATCTCATCAAAGCCTGTACTCAACCGGTGCTGGGCATCTGTTTAGGAATGCAACTGCTGGGGCGACGCAGCGAAGAGAGCAACGGCGTCGATTTGCTGGGCATCATCGACGAGGATGTACCGAAAATGACCGACTTTGGTCTGCCATTGCCGCATATGGGCTGGAACCGCGTTTACCCACAGGCTGGCAACCGCCTGTTTCAGGGGATTGAAGACGGCGCGTACTTTTACTTTGTTCACAGCTACGCCATGCCGGTCAATCCGTGGACCATCGCCCAGTGCAACTACGGCGAACCGTTCACCGCGGCGGTACAAAAAGATAACTTCTATGGCGTGCAGTTCCACCCGGAACGCTCCGGTGCCGCTGGCGCTAAGTTGCTGAAAAACTTCCTGGAGATGTAATGATTATTCCGGCATTAGATTTAATCGACGGCACCGTGGTGCGTCTCCATCAGGGCGATTACGGCAAGCAGCGTGATTATGGCAACGACCCGCTGCCGCGCTTACAGGATTACGCCGCCCAAGGTGCTGAAGTGCTGCACCTGGTGGATCTGACAGGGGCAAAAGATCCGGCTAAACGTCAAATCCCGCTGATTAAAACCCTGGTCGCGGGCGTTAACGTTCCGGTGCAGGTTGGCGGCGGCGTGCGTAGCGAAGAAGACGTGGCGGCGTTACTGGAAGCAGGCGTTGCACGCGTGGTGGTTGGCTCCACCGCGGTGAAGTCACCAGAAATGGTGAAAGGCTGGTTTGAACGTTTTGGTGCCGATGCCTTAGTGCTGGCGCTGGATGTCCGTATTGACGAGCAAGGCAACAAACAGGTGGCAGTCAGCGGCTGGCAAGAGAACTCAGGCGTTTCGCTGGAACAACTGGTGGAAACCTATCTGCCCGTCGGCCTGAAACATGTGCTGTGTACCGATATCGCGCGCGACGGCACGCTGGCAGGTTCTAACGTCTCTTTATATGAAGAAGTCTGCGCCAGATATCCACAGGTGGCGTTTCAGTCCTCCGGCGGTATTGGCAACATTGAAGATGTCGCTGCCCTGCGTGGCACTGGCGTGCGCGGCGTAATAGTTGGCCGGGCATTACTGGAAGGTAAATTCACCGTGAAGGAGGCCATCGCATGCTGGCAAAACGCATAATTCCGTGTCTTGACGTTCGTGATGGTCAGGTGGTGAAAGGCGTACAGTTTCGCAACCATGAAATCATTGGCGATATTGTGCCGCTGGCAAAACGCTACGCCGAAGAAGGTGCAGACGAACTGGTGTTCTACGATATCACCGCTTCCAGCGATGGCCGCGTGGTAGATAAAAGCTGGGTATCTCGCGTGGCGGAAGTGATCGACATTCCGTTCTGCGTGGCGGGTGGGATTAAGTCGCTGGATGACGCCGCGAAAATTCTTTCCTTTGGTGCGGATAAAATCTCCATCAACTCCCCTGCACTGGCCGATCCGACATTGATCACCCGTCTGGCAGATCGTTTTGGCGTGCAGTGTATTGTGGTCGGTATTGATACCTGGTACGACGCCGAAACCGGCAAATATCACGTTAATCAATATACCGGCGATGAAAGCCGTACCCGCGTTACGCAGTGGGAAACGCTCGACTGGGTACAGGAAGTGCAAAAACGCGGAGCCGGAGAAATCGTCCTCAACATGATGAATCAGGACGGCGTGCGTAACGGTTACGACCTCGAACAACTGAAAAAAGTGCGTGAAGTTTGCCACGTCCCGCTGATTGCCTCCGGTGGCGCAGGCACTATGGAACACTTCCTTGAAGCCTTCCGCGATGCCGACGTTGACGGCGCGCTGGCAGCTTCCGTATTCCACAAACAAATAATCAATATTGGTGAATTAAAAGCGTACCTGGCAACACAGGGCGTGGAGATCAGGATATGTTAACAGAACAACAACGCCGCGAACTGGACTGGGAAAAAACCGACGGACTGATGCCAGTGATTGTGCAACACGCGGTATCTGGCGAAGTGTTAATGCTGGGCTACATGAACCCGCAAGCGCTGGATAAAACCATCGAAAGCGGCAAAGTCACTTTTTTCTCACGCACCAAACAGCGACTGTGGACTAAAGGTGAAACGTCGGGGAACTTCCTCAACGTAGTCAGCATTGCACCGGACTGCGACAACGACACCCTGCTGGTGCTGGCGAATCCCATCGGCCCAACCTGCCACAAAGGCACCAGCAGTTGTTTTGGCGATACCGCTCACCAGTGGTTGTTTCTCTACCAGCTTGAACAACTGCTCGCTGAACGCAAATCTGCCGATCCGGAAACCTCCTACACCGCCAAACTGTATGCCAGTGGCACCAAACGCATCGCACAGAAAGTAGGAGAAGAAGGCGTGGAAACCGCACTGGCCGCGACAGTACATGACCGCTTTGAGCTGACTAACGAGGCGTCTGACTTGATGTATCACCTGCTGGTGTTGTTGCAGGATCAGGATCTGGATTTAACGACGGTGATTGAAAACCTGCGCAAACGGCATCAGTGAGTTACGGGGTAAGCGGATGCGATATTGTTGTCGCATCCGGAGCCATTGCCCGATGCGCAAGCTTATCGTGCCTACACATTCTCTCTGCACACGCAGGCTGGATAAGATGCGCCAGCATCACATTCGGCAAAAAAATGGGCAAGGTGTCACCACCCTGCCCATTTTGTTTAAAACCGAAAAGATTACTTCGCGTTGTAATTACGCAGCGCATTACGTCCCAGCACAATCCCCGCGCCAACCATACCGCCCAGCAGCACAGCCAGAATCAGAGTGATAGCCTTTTTCGGGCTATCGCGACGCACAGGTAACGTCGGTTTCATAACATAGCGATAAGCATGAATATCAAGATCATCAGCCTTCAGACTTTCAATATCCAGCAGGTTTTGACGAGTCTGATAGTAACCAGGCGAGAAAACCAGCGGACGGGTCGCCTCGTGCTTAATCATCGACTCCAGCGCTTCGCTCCCCAACAGGAACATCGTATCTTGCGTCACGTCCTGCGTCTGTTGAATCTGCGGCTTTGCGACCTGCGCCTGATTCGCATACTGCAACGCTTCCTGAATCTGACGGATACGCAGATCTTTCTGCTCCTGTGCCACCACTTCCTGCGTTTTCAAAGAATCCTGCAAGTTTTTCACACTCAGTGCGATGTTGTCTTTCAGGTCTTTTTCCAGCTCTTCATTCACCTGTTCATCAACTTGCTGAATATATTGAGCTAGCTGTTTCTGCGCACCTTCAGGCGTTTGCCCGACATAAGAAACAATCAGGGGTAATGGCTGGTTTTTAACAGAAGGTTCGATAGTCAGTTTTTCGGGTTGTTCCTGATTATCCAGCGTTTCTGCTAATGCAGAAAATGTCGTACTGAAACGACCAACTAACGTCGCCTGGATATCAGACACTTTCGGCGCAGCCGTACCATAAATCACATTCATGGCATTGTTATAACCCGCGATTTGTCCCACATCAGGTTGAGTAACGATAGCTGTGGAAGTCCATTTTTCTTTGGCAACGGCCAGATACCCTATTGCCAGGGCAATCGCTACAATGACAGAGATGATGATAGTCATCTTGCCACGCCACAACTGCACCAGTAAATCAATCAAATCAATCTGTTCCGGGTCATGGTTTTGCCCAGGAATATTATTATTTTCAACTCTCATCATTACCCTAACTGACGGAAAATTTCAGGTTCGCGCATAGTGTAGCGATAATCCTCATGAATGCTATAGGATAAGTGATAAAAATAATGAATTATTACGTGGGTAACAAAAGACAATCAGGGCGAAAATCGCCCTGATTACAGAAGGTTAGTCGCTGCCAAACAAATCGCGGGTGTAGACCTTGTCTGCCACATCCTTAAGCTCTTCTGCCATTCGGTTGGAAATAATGACGTCGGCTTGTTGTTTGAAGGTGGCGAGATCACGTTCCAGGCGAGAGTTGAAGAATGAGTCTTCTTTCATCACCGGCTCATAAATGATCACTTCCACACCTTTCGCCTTGATACGCTTCATAATCCCCTGAATGGAAGATGCGCGGAAGTTATCTGAACCGCTCTTCATAATCAGACGATATATTCCCACTACTTTAGGTTTACGCGACAAGATAGCATCCGCAATAAAGTCCTTACGCGTGCGGTTAGCATCAACAATTGCCGAGATCAGGTTATTCGGCACAGACTGGTAGTTCGCCAGTAACTGTTTAGTATCTTTCGGCAGACAATAACCACCATAACCAAATGACGGATTGTTATAGTGATTACCTATGCGCGGGTCGAGACAAACGCCTTCGATAATCTGACGCGTATTCAGACCTAAACTTTCTGCATAGCTATCCAGCTCGTTAAAGTACGCCACACGCATTGCCAGGTAGGTATTAGCGAAAAGTTTAATCGCTTCTGCTTCAGTGGAGTCGGTAAACAGAGTCGGGATATTTTGCTTAATGGCCCCTTCCTGTAATAACGCAGCAAAACGTTCTGCACGTTCTGAACGCTCACCGATGACAATACGAGACGGATGGAGATTATCGTAAAGGGCTTTACCTTCCCGGAGGAATTCTGGGGAGAAAATGATGTTCTCAGTATTGAATTTTTTTTGCATCGTGACCGTAAAACCTACCGGAACCGTGGACTTGATAACCATTACTGCACAAGGGTGTATTTCTGTAACATCTTTAATGACAGATTCTACGCTAGATGTATTGAAATAATTGGTTTTAGGATCATAATCAGTCGGGGTTGCGATGATTACGTAATCAGCATTCCGGTAGGCTTCTTTTTTATCTAATGTGGCATTAAAACGTATTTTGTCTGATTGCAAAAATTGCTGAATTTCTTTATCAACAATAGGAGATATCTTATCATTCAGCATAGCAACGCGTGACGGTAAAATATCTAATGCCACAACCTCATGATTTTGTGCGATTAGAAGCCCGTTTGACAAGCCTACATAGCCAGTACCGGAAATGGTGATTTTCATTTCATGCTCTCAGAATTAACTTAACTGTGAATCATGATGTTTTTAGCATCCTGATAAGAGTTAAAAGTTTTAACGCTACGATGATGACTGGTCAACGCAACGAAAAACAATTCAGATTTTCTTTATGAGAATAGCTGCCATTTATTAAGTTAGTATTAAGCAATGAAATTAAATCAATGAGATTGATAGCAAAAAAAAACCGGCGATTAGTGAACTACACCCCAAAAGTTGGACACCCAACTGAGTAAGGTGCAGTTTATGAAGCCGAAGTATTCACTTAAATTTCGTCATTCGGTCGTCAAGTTTTATCTTGAAGGAAATGGAGCCAGAAAAACTGGCAAGAAATTTGACGTTTGCCGGGATACCGTCAGCCAATGGGTTGCTTCCTATGAGCAGCATGGAATCGATGGTATAACTTGGAAAAGTGACAACCATCCCCCTGAATTTAAGCTCTCCATCGTCCAGCTCATGCTTAAGGAAGGCCTCACCGTTCGTGAAGCCACTGCTCGTTTCAATATCTCCGATAAAAGCGTAGTAAGGCGCTGGCTCCGGGTGTATAACGCCTCAGGCGCTGAAGGCTTATTGAAACTAAAACGAGGTCGTGAGAAATCCTTGAATAAACAGAAAGATTCTCAGGAATCACAGGAAGTGACGGTTCGGTCTTTGGAAGAGCTTACTCCGGAGGAATTACGTAAAGAGCTACGTTATCTCCGGGCTGAGAACGCCTATCTAAAAAAGCTGAAAGTCTTAGTTCAAAGCAAAAAGCCAGAGAAAAAGCGCAAATAATCAATGAACTAAGGCAAGAGCATTGTCTGGGCGATTTGCTACGTGTAGCAAAAATGCCGCGTAGTACCTGGTATCATAATTTCAACAGGCTTAAGTGCCCTGATCCCTATGCTGACTTAAAAAAACAAATTAGTGAGATTTATCAGTATCACAAAGGCCGGTATGGCTATCGCCGGATCACGGTGTCACTGCGAAGAACAGGCCTCAGGATTAATCATAAAGTCGTGCAAAGACTGATGGAAGAGCTAAACCTTGAGGCCCTTATCAGAGTGAAAAAATATCGCTCATGGAAAGGAAATGTGGGTAAAACTGCACCAAACCTTCTCCAGCGTGACTTTAACGCTGAAAAAGCTAACGAAAAATGGGTTACCGACGTAACGGAGTTCGCAGTTGAAGGGAAGAAGCTTTATCTTTCGCCTGTACTGGATCTTTATAACAGAGAGATAATCGCCTACAACCTGTCCGAGAGGCCCAGAATGCAGATGATTAATGCGATGCTTGAACAGGCCATGTCGAAGCTTGGGCAAAATGATAAGCCTATTCTGCACTCAGACCAGGGGTGGCAGTACCAGATGAAACCATATCAGAATATTTTGGAGTCAAATGGGGTAGTTCAAAGCATGTCTCGTAAAGGAAACTGTCTGGATAATGCCGTGATGGAGGGATTCTTCGGAATGCTCAAGTCAGAATGTTATTACCTGAATGAATTTAAAAGTACAAAAGAGCTTCGAAGAGCAGTCGAGGAGTATATCGATTACTACAACAATGAGCGGATTAGCTCAAGGTTAAAGGGCCTGAGCCCGGTAGAATACCGGGCTCAGGCACTGCTAGCCGTCTAACAAATAACTGTCCAACTTTCGGGGGGCAGTTCATAGATGCCGGGTCTTAGTATATTGATAATTAAATCAGATTAATCCAGCCATTCGGTATGGAACACACCTTCTTTATCAATGCGCTTATAAGTATGCGCACCGAAATAGTCACGCTGTGCCTGGATCAGGTTCGCTGGCAGCACTGCGGCACGATAGCTGTCATAGTAAGCAACCGCTGCAGAGAAGGTTGGTACTGGAATGCCGTTCTGCACTGCATAAGCAACAACATCACGCAGGGCTTGCTGGTAGTCGTCGGCAATTTTCTTAAAATACGGGGCTAACAGCAGGTTAGCGATCTGCGGATTTTCGGCATATGCATCGGTGATTTTCTGCAGGAACTGCGCACGGATGATGCAGCCAGCACGGAAAATCTTCGCGATTTCGCCGTAGTTCAGATCCCAGTTGTACTCTTCAGACGCGGCACGCAGTTGAGAGAAGCCCTGAGCGTAAGAAACAATTTTGCCCAGATACAGCGCACGGCGAACTTTCTCGATGAATTCAGCTTTGTTACCTGCTGGCTGTGCTTGTGGGCCAGACAGTACTTTAGACGCGGCAACGCGCTGCTCTTTCAGAGAAGAGATATAACGTGCAAACACTGATTCAGTGATCAGCGACAGAGGCTCACCGAGATCCAGTGCACTCTGGCTGGTCCACTTACCAGTACCTTTGTTTGCTGCTTCATCCAGGATCACATCAACCAGGTAGTTACCGTCTTCATCTTTTTTGGTGAAGATGTCTTTAGTGATGTCGATCAGGTAGCTGCTCAGTTCACCGTTATTCCACTCGGTAAAGGTCTGCGCCAGTTCTTCGTTGGAGAGATTCAGGCCACCTTTCAGCAGAGAATAGGCTTCAGCAATAAGTTGCATATCACCGTATTCAATACCGTTGTGAACCATCTTCACATAGTGACCTGCGCCATCGGCACCAATATAGGTAACGCACGGTTCACCATCTTCAGCCACGGCGGCGATTTTGGTAAGGATTGGCGCAACCAGTTCATAGGCTTCCTTCTGCCCACCCGGCATAATGGAAGGACCTTTCAACGCGCCCTCTTCACCACCGGAAACACCCGTACCGATGAAGTTAAATCCTTCTGCGGAAAGCTCACGGTTGCGACGAATGGTGTCCTGGAAGAAGGTGTTACCACCATCAATAATGATGTCACCTTTATCGAGGTATGGCTTGAGGGAATCAATAGCAGCATCCGTGCCTGCACCTGCTTTCACCATTAACAGGATGCGACGAGGCGTTTCAAGAGATTCAACAAACTCTTTCACCGTATAGTAAGGAACCAGTTTCTTGCCTGGATTTTCAGCAATCACTTCTTCCGTCTTTTCACGGGAACGGTTGAAAATAGAGACGGTATAACCACGGCTTTCGATGTTGAGCGCAAGGTTGCGTCCCATCACTGCCATACCGACTACGCCGATCTGTTGCTTTGACATTGTTTACTCCTGTCAGGGGTTACTGCGAACTTGCACGCAGGTTTGTATGAAGCTTATGGTAACTCAGGTTGGAAAAGTATTATATTTTTGCTGGCGCTAATCAATTCAGTTTTTCCTGGATATTTTATAACCATCAGGATTGTTTCGTTGCCAATTCCAAGCATCGCGAACCATCTCATCTAATCCCAAACGGGCTTTCCATCCAAGTTCAAGATATGCTTTAGATGGGTCGGACCAACATTCGGCAATGTCCCCTGCTCGCCGCTCAACCAATACATACGGTATATTAACAGAAGTTACACGTTGAAAAGCAGTCAAAAGTTCAAGAACCGAATAACCTTGTCCTGTACCTAAATTATAAATCTTATAATTGTCACCTTCATCTCGGTGCTTCAAGGCGGCTACATGACCATTTGCGAGATCCATGACATGAATAAAATCCCTTACTCCTGTACCATCTTTAGTTTCATAATCATTACCATAGATGGATAATTGTTTATATTTACCACTTGCAACTGAACATATATAAGGCATCAAATTATTTGGAATACCGTTAGGGTCTTCTCCAATTTTTCCGGAAGGATGTGCGCCAACAGGATTAAAATAACGTAAAATTGTTGTTCTAAAAGCAGGATATGCAAATGAAACGTCGTGTAATATATTCTCAACCATAAGTTTTGACGTCCCATAAGGATTAGTAGTACCACCTACAGGGAATGTCTCTTTTACGGGCATTTTCTCTGGAGTACCGTATACAGTGGCTGAGGAACTAAATATTAGATTTTTAATATTATTACTAATCATCTCCTCAATAAGAACAAGAGTACCGTACACATTATTATCGTAGTAGTCTATTGGTGAATGAATTGAATCGTTTACTGATTTTAAACCAGCAAAGTGAATAATATCTGTTATGCTGTTTTCAGTAAAAATGGATCTTAAAATAGCACGGTCACGAATATCCCCATTAATGATAGATATATCACTACCAGTAATTTCTTTAACGCGACGCAAAGATTCAATTGAAGAATTCTGGAAATTATCAAGCACTATTACTTCATATTGTTCTTTCAGAAGCATTAATACAGTATGTGAGCCAATATATCCAGCACCACCCGTAACTAATATAGTCATAAACATCATCCTCATTTAATTGAAGTAACAAGTCTAAAAATTAGAACATTATTAATGTTTAGGCAACTCAATGATTCTTATGAAATTATGATATTAACTAGAGAATTAGCAGTTTCACTTTCATTAAATTTAGACAATGCAAATCTTCGACTATTTAATCCCATAGTAACAATAAGCTCACGTTCTTGAATAAATGACTCCATAGCTAAAGCAATTTTTTTCGCATCCCATGGAGGTACCAGATATCCATTATATCCATCAATTACTGTTTCTCGACAACCAGGCACATCTGTCGTAATAATCGCACGACCTATTGCCATTGCTTCCTGAGTACTTTTGGGGACACCTTCTCGATAAGAAGGTAATACAAAGACGCTAATACCATCCAAATATCTTTTTATGTAAGAGCACGGTCCTAAAAATTCAACATGCCCTTCTGCTTTCCAATTTTCAATTTGTGAAGCATCAATCCCACCAGGATTATCATCAAAATCACCAGCTATACTAAATCGGACCATTGGAAATTTTTTCTTTATTATTTTAGCCGCTTCAACAAATTCACAGACTCCCTTCTCTCTCAATAACCTCGCCACCATTCCAAAATGGATCTCCCCACTAAGAGGTGGATGATAGCTAAATTCATTGAGATTTACACCTATCCCACCAATAACTCTATAGGCTTTGATTTTAATATTATTTTTTACAACCAAGTCAAGATAGTCATCATTATTAAGAAAAAGAACTTTCGTCGCAAACGGTAATGTTACCTTATATAAAAAACATTGAATTTTTCTCAAGACTATTTTTTTTAAAGAGTCTTTATCTTTATTTTGTGTAAAACAAAAACCCAACCCCTCCAATAAAGCGTAACGTTTTTTTACGCCAGCAATCATAGCAGCAAGAGTACCATATATGACTGGTTTGGGGAAAAAGCAAAGAACAGAGTCAGGATTGATTTCTTTTATTTTCTTTGCTAGCAAAAAAGTATTAAAAAAATCAGATAAGGGATTAATACCAGATCGTGAAAAAGAATAGGATAAGGGTATTGCACCTATTTTTTTAATTTTTTTAAAGTTCCCTTCATCATTATCCATCGTAAGTGTATAAACTTTAATATTTTTTGATATCAAGTTTTCAATAACAGCCTTTCTGAACAAAATAATAGTACTAGATTGATTACCTATTAAAAGTACTTTCATTTTAAGAAACCTTATAATATAACTGCATCTCATTTTTTAAATCATAACTTGATTATGCTTTATTCAGAAACGATGAAACAAACAAAATAACAGCCATATTTTATTTTGATTATAGACGGTGCAACAAATAATACACAGGCGCACTTACGATTAATTTATTAAATGCAATGAATTTAGATTGAGCGGTGTATTATATTGAAGCATACAATCTCATCCATTCATCCTCGACAATATCTATTGAGAACATTGTTAAAACAAATTCTCTATTTCTAAGCATTATTTCCATTTTAATTTCTTTATCATACTCCATAACTTCATTAATTTTCTTTGCCAACGACTGAGAGTCTGAAACTGGTACAATATAATTCATATCACCAACTACTTCAGCGACACCTCCGGCATTAGTTGCAACAACCAAACGCTGACAAGACATAGCCTCAGCTACTACCAAACCAAAACCTTCCCACTTTGACGACGAAACATAAAGATCACATGCAGAATAATAAGCGGCGACGTTAGCGATACTGCCTAGCAATTTCACTCTTTTTTCAAGACCATAATTTAGAATCGTACGTTCTACTTCACTTCTGGCCTCACCATCACCTATTATGACTAATTTATATCTTTCAGGTAGCTCTAATAACGCTTTTAATAAGTTTGGATAATCTTTTGCATCAGTAAGTCGGCCTACTGACAGTATAAGGCTATCATCATTATTGATATTTAAAATGTGTCTTATTTTATCTCTTTGTAAAGGATCATATTTAAATAGCTCAGTGTCAATTCCATTATAAACGGGAATTGACTTCGATTTTCTAAAGGCTTTTTTCTTGATAAAAACATCAAGTGCTTCTTTACTAACATTAGTTGTAACATCACATAAAAAATCAGTTAATCTATAAACGAGCATCCTAATATGCCCACCTTCATTTTTACTATGTGCTGTACATACTAATTTGTATTTATTACAGGTAAATATCTTTGCAAGTCTAGCAACGATATTTGCATGGAACATATGTCCATGAACAATATCTGGCTTGAAAAAATCAATTATTTTTGCAAGACTGAGAACTGCATTTAGTAATCCAAGCGGATTTTTTTTCATATGCAAATTATGAATTCTAATATTTTTATTCAATGGAGTAACATTGACATTTCCATTCAGCACAACAATATTAACTTCATTATTTTGCACGGAAAATTTATCAGCTAACAAACATATTTGTTTTTCAGCTCCACCTAATCCCAGTCCTGTAATAACAAAAATAATTCTTTTACTCATAAATAATCCACGCTGCCCTGTATTCCTTTAAAGTATTTATCGTATGCATTTGTTCTAAGGTAATCATCATCAAATGTGTTAAACAATTGTAAATTCATATTGTTAAACCCAACAGGAGCTTGCTCATTTCTAAAGTAGGATGCAAGATTCAATAGCAGCATTACATTAACGAAGACAGCCAATGCTAATGTGTTGAAATTTTTAATTGCAAATACCCTAGGTGCCTTATTATTTAATGAGTGGCAGTATATATAAATACCAACAAAATAAAAATAAAAACATACCCGAGCTAGAAAAGTAATCGTTCCACTGAACAGATGAATAACAGAGCCAACGAAAATAATTCGCATCAATATATTTATATTCATCTGTTTATTAATTACATTTCTATAATGTATATAAAATATAACAAATAAAGCATCAAGAATATTTAACCACCCAAAATTTAAGCCAACTGGATTTTGTCGCAAATAATAATCAATTTTAGCAAAAACAAAACTTATAGCAGCAAGAGATGATATGGCTGAATAAATTGCCATCATAAATAGCACAATACTTGAAATTGAGAATACTGTAATTATGATAAAAGTAGTTACATTTCTAAAAGAGATTAACAAAATTGTCGGTAAAATTATTATTGCCGACACATGAAAAGTTGACGCTATTATAACCAACGTACATAATGCTGTTATATTTTTATCCTGATTGTATTTAAGTATTGCGTAGAATATTATTATACATGCTAATAATTGACGTAACTGCTCTAAAAAAAGGTTGTAGCCAAATAACAACAAAAGACATCCCCAAAATAATGGTTCATTAGCTTTATACTTTTTTAATATTAAGGATAGTAATGCAAAACAGATCAGATAGTAGAACAGGATGGCCAATCCAAAATTATCGTCTGAAATAATAAGCAATAGTTTTAAAGTAATAACAAACCCAAACTCAAACGAGGTAAATACCCCCCCCCCTTCCATGAATCTTAGATAATAAACACTCCAATCCACACCATTTGTATAATATGATACAAAACATACACTGAAAAATATTATGAATAATACACGGAATACAACCTGGGCTTGGTGACTAAATCGTTGCCAACACAGCGATATGAAAAATAATGGCATAGCGATTGATAATATAAACATTATTTTATTACTCTTTCATATAGTAAAATTAATAGATTCAAGGGGTTTATTATTTTAAAATACCTATAAAACCGTATTCTTTTTACTACGCAGTAGAGGTTGAATTTATGATGAAGGTAAGCCAGATAACGACCATTTTTTTTTCGATAATAATTTAAACGACAGAGATCATTAAGAAGAACATCATTGACTTTAATGTTAGTAAGCGAGGTGATTTGAGACTCATGGAGTCGATATAATACCGTTGTATAATCAAAAAATAGCGTGTTTATATCATTATTAATCATTTTTAACCATAGAGGAAGATCTTCTAAAAGTTTATATGAAGTATCAAACCCATTAAAATGATTTTTATTTATAAAAGCACAAGGAGCCACATTATTAAAGTGAATCATAGCCATTGCCTTCTTTAATCGTGATGGTGGCATTTGGCATATAGTTCTCGTCCATGAAGATGGATATCGAATACTTACATTTACAGAGCGTCCAAAGGTTTGAAAATAAGTAAACACTGCACCTATATTATCCCAATCCGAATATTTTTCCAATCTCTTTACGAATTCAGATATTGCTTCAGGAAGAAGAATATCATCTGAACCAATACATTTAACCCATGCACCATTAATATATGGAAGAGCATTATTAAGGTTTGCAGGAATTCCTTTATTTCTTTCGTTTTCGATCAATATACATCTAATTTTAGGGAATGTACTTTTCTTTTCTTTACACCATTGTTTTATAATTTCTACGCTATTATCACTAGAATAATCATCTACTATAATAATCTCTATATTTTGATATTGTTGGTTAATACATGACTCTAATGTCTCTCGTATGTAATCTTTTGAGTTATATGATGCCACAATAATTGTAATTAATGGATTTTTCATATTTAGCTAACAAGTTTAGATATTATATATAATTGAACTTTCGATTTAAAATGTAGGTTGATATTTTTCTTACTGTTTATTTTTTTTATATTTTGCATTCCTTTTATTATTGCTTCGCGCCACTTTTCTTTTGTTTCATCACTGAATTTTTTCTTCCATTTTTGATAACGAACAAATACTCCCCATATAGTACTAACAAGGAGTTTATCGGCTTCATTTAAACAGTCAAAACCACTACACTTTATTTCTGCGTCTATATATTCTCTTAAATAAAATGCATTATTTATAACTTTATAATAGCTTTCATTTATTCTTCTTGTTGTTGAATCCATATTATGTACAAAATAATATCTCCCGGATGATAAATAGATGTTTTTAGATAAACCAAAACAAATCCTTGAAATCACCTCATCATTATTTATATAATTTTCTTTATTTTGATTATATTTATAATATATACCATAGGCTTTTTGAATCAATTCCCTTTTATAGATACCAAACCCATGTAATCCCCAACATGAAATACAATTAGCAAGAGCTTCTTCTCCAAATATTAATTTGGATGTCGAATAAGGGACGAATATTTCATTACTATCGTGATTTAAGTCTTTAGCATATACTAGTTCAAATAGCGAGATGTCGATGCCTTCATTATCCAACATTGGAGCCAATGCTTTTTCAAGAGCATCTGGACTTAGAGTATCATCACTATCTATAAATGCAATATAGTTACTTTGGATAGAGTTGATGGCATTCTCCCTTGCTCGAGCAGCCCCCATATTATTTTGCTGTATTAAGCTTAAACTATATGATAATGGTTTATGTTCTTTCACAAGAGAAGCAGTCCTGTCTTTTGAACCATCATCAATAACAATAACATTAAACCCAGTTAAAGACTGACATTCAAGAGATTGCAGGATATTAATAATATTCTTTTCTTCATTATAAACAGGGATAATAATACTTAGACTATCTGAAGATATTATCATTCGTTAAAGGACCTTTTTAGTTAAATGCCAATAATAAATAATACACACCACTACAAAATACAATGCATAAGTAATGCTGTAGGCAATGCTAACACTATTTAGTCCAAATTTTGTTATCAACAACTTAACCATAACAGGAAAAATTATTGAAAATATAACTTCCAGCATAGCATTTATTTTAAAATATCCCTTCGCTAACAATATAGTGGCAAATAGCCAACTACAAATCCTCAAGAAATCCCCAATGTTTTGAAACAAAAAAAGCTCTCGAGCACGTATAAAGTCAGCCGTAAACAGGATGCTAATTATAAAATCTTTCAAGACGTAGATGGTTAAAGCCATAATTAACGCGAGCGGTACGACAATACAAGCCCCCGTCTTTAAAAGTGTTATATATTCGCTATATTTTTTTGCTGCTGCAGTTTTTGGAAAATAGTAGACTGTTAATGCCGTAGTGAGAACAGCCAGATAAGCCTCTGAAATTTTATTTACAGCTTGCCAATATCCTGCATCTGCTAAAGAAAAATTATTAGTGAGAATAGTTCGAACAACTATCATCGAAACCGGGCCTGTTAATGCTCCAATCACCCCCATGTAAAAGTAATTTTTCATCTGGGTGATATTATCCCGAGGAGTATGCCCCACCCAATATTTAAATTTAAACCATGGCCTTTTAATTATGATTGTAATAAGCCAGATACCTGCAACTGCATTATTCAATGAAGCAGATATCAATGCACCTTTGAGGCCAAAGAAATAAACTAACCCAACCATAGATAACAAGGATGAGGATATTGCTAAAATATTTGCGAGGAAAAACCTATTATATTCATTCAGCCCATTTAGAACCCCTAAAAATATATTGTTTACTATGTTAAGTGGAAGAGCGCATAGTGCAATTATAATTAGCCAATACAAATCCGTTTGATGAAATAAATATTCTGATATCTTACTAGAAAAAAGCACACCTATGCTTATAATAAAGCAGCAGGCTATAAAGGATAACTTAATTGATGCACGCCAATAAAAACATGCTTTTTCATAATTACTTTGATTCTCTGCAGAATATCGATTAACCCCCTGTGAAACTTGTGACGAAATGAATCCATTTATAAACGCCACGAAATTTTGCAATTGTCCTAAATTTGCTATCCCAATAGGACCAGTATAGATTGCTACAACTTTTGAAATAAGAAGACCACAAATCAGCCTAAAGCATGTTACCACACCACTGAGTATTGTAACTTTTGCGAAATTTAGTTTTTCCATCTATTAATCGCTTCGATTACCATGTTGATATCTTCGATACTCATTGTTGGATCCATTGGCAACGATAATACTTCTTTATGTATTTTCTCTGTTATCGGGAGAGATAACCAATTGTATTCTTTATATGCTTCTTGATTATGAGGAGCTACAGGATAATGCACTAATGTAGTAATGCCTGCAGATTTCAAATGCTTTTGCAAAGAGTCTCGCTCTAAAGTTCGGATAACAAAAAGATGCCATACATGAGATACTTCGTCACCAGCAATTACAGGCAGTGAAATAAATGGATTATTTATTTCATCAATATATTTTTTAGCTATTGCACGTCTTAATTCATTTTCCCTATCAAGATATTTTAGCTTGACGTTTAAAAATGCCGCTTGCATTTCATCCAGTCGACTATTTAATCCTTGATATTTATTTTTATATTTCTCATGAGAACCATAGTTTCTAATGGCTCTCAAAACATCTGCAAGTTGATCATCACTTGTTGTTATCGCACCAGCATCACCTAAAGCGCCAAGATTTTTTCCCGGATAGAAACTGAATCCTGCTGCATGCCCCCAACTGCCAGCTTTGCGTCCATTGATTGAGGAGCCATGGGCTTGAGCGCAATCCTCTAATACTAATAAATCAAACTCTGATGCAATCTCCATAATTTCTGCCATTGGAGATATTTGTCCATACAAGTGTACTGGCAAAATTGCTTTTGTTTTACCTGTGATTACTTTACGAATTCCGCTTGCACTTAAATTAAATGTTAAAGGATCTGGTTCAGTCAATACAGGCACTAGATTATTTTCAGTTATTGCCAATACTGACGCAATATATGTATTGGCAGGTACAATAACTTCATCCCCATCATTTAATTTCCCCATTTCTTTCCAAGCACGAAGAACAAGGATAAGTGCATCTAAACCGTTAGCAACGCCAATAACGTGCTTTACCCCACACCAATTTGCAAATTCGTTCTCAAATTCCTTTAATTCTGCCCCCATTATATACCATCCAGAATCAATAACTCTGGAACAGGCATCTTTTAATTCCATTTCATATTGCGCATTTATTCTTTTTAAATTTAAAAAGTCAACCATTATCTGTTCCCCTCAAATATATTTACTATATTTTTCTTTTAAGTTAATAAAGTTTTCCATATAAAATTCAAAGTGATAATTCACTTCATCCTCTTTTATTATCGTAGCTCCTATTTTTTGATGAAATGCTATTACTTCTTTATTTTTCCTATCAACTTGAAAATATGAAAATTTATATTTTTTATGTATAAAACCAAATTTGTATATTAGATATGCGCTTTCTATTGCAGAGCTTTTCATTTTATCTTCATTTAGAATCCAACTCCCCCAACAAAAACCATCATCTTTTGTAATATCATAAAGTCTTATTGTTCCAATTTTTTTATCATTATCAGTCCTTTTTATAATAAAATAAAACTCTTCATTATTTTCTTCTCTTTTCTTATAATCTTCAATCCATCTAGCCTGATCAATAACCGTCCCATTAATTGTAGAAATATGCTTACTGAGACGAGAATCAATGCGAAGTGAATAAATAAACTCTGCGTCACTTATTTCAACTGGAATTAATTCTGTATTTTTTGTGCAAAGCAACAAATTACGCATTAGTTATCTCCCGGATAAAATCAGCATAATTACGAATATAATCACTTTCATCGTAAAAGTCATCAGCCAACACCATTAAAACACAATCTGATGAATAATCGTACATTTCATGCCAAACCATTGGCTCTATAATTAATCCTACGGTAGGTGAATCTAATGTAACATGCTCTACCGTCTTACCGTCATCAAGCAAAAACTTGCAAGATCCTTTAACAGGGATTGCTATTTGTGTAAGTGTTTTATGTGCGTGATATCCCCGCCTTACATCAAATCCCGTATCAAACATGTAGTAAACTCGTTTAATTTCAATTGGGATATTTTTATTTTGCTCAACAACAATAAGAGCGCCTCTGTGATCGCCTTTCTTATCTAACTGTATAAGCTTCACTTTATTATTCATGCGATTTTATCAACCTTAGTAAATATTGTCCGTAGTGATTTTTTTTCAAAAATTCACCTTTAGCATTTAATTCATCATGGTTTAACCAGCCATTTCGCCATGCAATCTCCTCCGGACAGGCAACCATCATCCCTTGCCTTTTTTGGACTGTTTCTACAAAACCTCCAGCTTCAATCAAACTGTCATGTGTACCGGTATCCAGCCATGCAAAACCACGGCCTAGCAATTCAACAGTTAAATTATTATTTTTGAGATAAACTTCATTAACTGCTGTAATTTCTAATTCACCACGTTTAGAGGGTTTAATACTCTTTGCAATATCGATAACGTTATTGTCATAAAAATACAATCCCGTGACAGCCCAATTTGATTTTGGATTAGCAGGTTTTTCTTCAATACTTAAAGCTTTAAAATTTCTATCAAACTCCACCACTCCAAATCTCTCAGGATCCATTACTTGATATCCAAAGACCGTGGCACCTGATGTTCTTTCTGCTGCATCCCGGAGCTTTGGTGTAAAACCTTGTCCAAAAAAGATGTTATCTCCAAGCACAAGGCATACTGTGTCATCTCCAATAAAGTTTTCACCAATAATAAATGCTTGGGCTAAACCATCAGGGCTTGGCTGAACTGCATATGTCAGATTAATGCCAAATTGACTTCCATTCCCAAGTAATCTTATGAACCCCTGCTGATCTTCCGGCGTTGTAATAATAAGGATATCTTGTATACCTGCTAGCATCAAAACCGATAATGGATAATAAATCATCGGCTTATCATAAATGGGTAATAGCTGCTTTGAAACCCCCATTGTAATTGGATAAAGCCTTGTTCCAGAGCCACCGGCTAAAATAATTCCTTTCATTTAACTAACCCCAAACGCTCACGTTGATAAGAACCATCTTGAACTCGTCGGCACCAATCATTATTATTCAAATACCAGTTAATTGTTTTACGAATCCCACTCTCAAACGTTTCTTGCGGTTTCCAGCCCAATTCGCGGCTAATTTTATCGGCATCAATGGCATAACGGCGATCATGTCCCGGGCGGTCAGCGACATAAGTAATTTGCTCACGATAAGATTTTTCTTTCGGTACAATTTCATCCAACAAATCACAAATCGTGAGCACTACATCGATATTTTTCTTTTCGTTGTGTCCACCAATGTTATAAGTTTCACCCGCTTTACCTTCGGTTACGACGGTATATAACGCACGAGCATGATCCTCTACATACAACCAGTCGCGAATTTGATCCCCTTTACCATAAATAGGTAATGCCTTACCTTCCAGCGCATTAAGAATGACCAACGGAATCAATTTTTCTGGAAAGTGATAAGGACCGTAGTTATTCGAGCAGTTAGTCACAATGGTCGGCAAACCATAGGTGCGTTTCCACGCGCGGACTAAATGATCGCTGGATGCTTTGGATGCGGAATAAGGACTGCTTGGCGCGTAAGCTGTCGTCTCAGTAAATAAGGGTAATTCTTCTGTATTATTTACTTCATCAGGATGAGGTAAATCACCATAGACTTCATCAGTAGAAATATGATGGAAGCGGAAATTGTTTTTCTTTTCATCATCCAATGCAGACCAGTAATTACGAGCTGCTTCTAAAAGGACGTAAGTCCCCACAATATTGGTTTCAATAAAGGCTGCCGGGCCAGTTATTGAACGGTCAACGTGGCTCTCTGCCGCCAGGTGCATCACCGCGTCTGGCTGATGCTGTGAAAAAATACGAGCCATTGCTACGGCATCGCAGATGTCTGCATGCTCAAATGAATAACGTTCAGAATCAGAAACTTCAGCGAGTGATTCCAGGTTTCCGGCGTAAGTTAATTTATCGACATTAACAACACTGTCCTGCGTATTATTTATAATGTGACGAACTACAGCAGAACCAATAAATCCTGCGCCACCAGTAACGAGTATCTTCACTTTTTTATTCCATATTACTTCAGAGCATACTGTGAAATAAGCGGCTCTCAGTTTGATTAATAGAGGTATTAATGCACGCTACCGCCCCTGGCTTTACAGCTACCAGAGCACTGCATACATGCCTACGATGTGACGAGCGTTACCCACTCGCGCTAAACCCGAAAAATTCAAACGCTAATTGTCTTACCAATCAGCCCAGGAAACAAGGAAAATCCTGGAAAAGTTTGACTAAAATCCTATTGCTAACTCATTGTTATTCTGAAAGTTTATAAAGCAATAACGGCAGGAAGATTCGCAACAAATTACTTTCGCCACGAATCTTCACTGCCGTTATGATTTTCTTATTAACCGTTACATCCGGTCAGATTTTCATTATTCGCTTAACAGCTTCTCAATACCTTTGCGGAACTTCGCCCCTTCTTTCAGGTTACGCAGCCCATACTTCACAAACGCCTGCATATAGCCCATTTTTTTACCGCAGTCGTAGCTGTCACCGGTCATTAACATGGCATCAACGGCTTGTTTTTTAGCCAGTTCAGCAATGGCATCTGTCAACTGTATACGTCCCCATGCACCTGGCTGAGTGCGTTCCAGTTCAGGCCAAATGTCGGCAGAAAGCACATAACGACCAACAGCCATTATGTCTGAGTCCAGCGTCTGCGGCTGATCCGGTTTTTCAATAAATTCAACAATACGGCTAACTTTGCCTTCACGGTCCAGCGGCTCTTTGGTCTGGATGACGGAGTATTCAGAGAGGTCGCCCGGCATACGTTTTGCCAGTACCTGGCTGCGGCCCGTTTCGTTAAAGCGCGCAATCATGGCAGCAAGGTTGTAACGCAGCGGATCGGCGCTGGCGTCGTCAATAACAACGTCTGGCAACACTACGACAAACGGATTGTCGCCAATGGCAGGTCGCGCGCACAAAATGGAGTGGCCTAAACCTAAAGGTTCACCCTGACGCACGTTCATAATGGTCACGCCCGGCGGGCAGATAGACTGTACTTCCGCCAGTAGTTGACGCTTCACGCGCAGTTCAAGGAGAGATTCTAATTCATATGAGGTGTCGAAGTGGTTTTCGACCGCGTTCTTGGACGCATGAGTTACCAGGAGGATTTCTTTGATCCCTGCAGCCACAATCTCGTCAACAATGTACTGAATCATTGGCTTGTCGACGATCGGTAGCATCTCTTTGGGAATCGCCTTAGTGGCAGGCAACATATGCATCCCAAGACCCGCTACAGGAATAACTGCTTTTAAATTCGTCATTATTTCATCCACCTGTAAAATGGTTGCTGAATTATAGCTTGTTCGATTTTTTTCGCCAGCATCAATTACCCTGAACTGATGACTGATTTACTTCCGATGTTACGCCGCTTCGCTCAGGATTGCAGTAGCGTTATTCTTAAGTATGGCTCCATTTTTCCAGGAATGGTCGCAATTCTACTTCCCCCGTTCCGGCAATCGAAAGTTAATCTTTTCCACATTAACAATGTGGTAATTAATCCTGTCGATATCGACTGAACTTTGTCCTTTTTCATTCACCGAATGAACATTTGCCAGTGACAGTAAGGTCTCGTTCTTTGCCATAAATGTGCCACGAACGTCTTTACGCAAGTCGAAGTTCATGGTCAATGCTGGCCCCACAGAGGATTCCTGCATCACTTTGATATTTCGCATAAAAAGATGTTGCGGTTTGTTGTGCAGTTCCAGCGACGCACACTTCATTTCAATGTTGGTCAGCGCCACAAAAGAAGTTGCATTGCCTGCCGAAATTTGTATTCCGCGCAATTTCCAGGCAAGGTGAGTATTATCAAGGTGAATATTATTCAGTTTGAAATTTTGCGGTATGGAGAGATACCTGCCTTTAATGACACCGTAGCCGATTAACATTCCGGCACTATTAACCATTTCTATCTGGTCAATAACAAAGTTATCACATCCATATATCGCAACTGTGGCATTATCAATACCCGCTTTCTTACTGAAATCCGGCGTAATATTACGCGCTTTGATATTACGGATAATGAAATGCTTGCCATTTTCAACATGAATTAGTTGCCGACAATCAGAGCCAGTGATATTCGCTACGACAAAGTTTTTCACTGCCTGGTCTTCCGGATAGTTGTTATCGTAAGTACTTCCCGCAAGGCCTATGCCAATACCCCAGTTGATTTTGCCATTAGTACAGTTGATGCGTTCTATTACGTGGTCGGAAATTAAAATATCGCGGTCGTTAATCGCCACATTCCATTCGATGGCGTCGCCCTGTAAATCGCTGAACTTACAATGGGTGATGTTGGCACCGATAATCTGGTTATGAAATCCCTGGCGTAAGATGGCGTAGTTGGCGTGGCTGACCGTGAGGTTGTCAATGACCAGATTGCGCATGACCCGCTTGTTTTTGCCGCCAATATAGATCTGCGTCACCGGGCCAAAACCGCTCATCGCCAGGTCTTTAATGACGCAATCAGAACCGCGCACATCCAGGGTGATGTTATGCATACTACCGCCCTTCCCCCCTGTCACCTGGCTGCCGTCCTGTAAGACAAATCGCCCTCTGCCGTTGCCGCGCAGGCTACCGAGGATGTGTAACGTTTTACCGGGAGGGATGAAGATGCCGGTGTTGATGTTGTCGCAAACAAATCCGCCAGGCACAACGACCGTTTGCCCTTCGCTGAAAGCCTGTTTAAACGAGGCTATCCAGTCTTTGGAATTGTAGTCATTGATGTTAACGCTTTGTCGGGCGGGAATTGCACGGGCAAAAGGAGTATGGAGGAAAGCAAGCGCGGATCCTGCCGTCAGGAAGGTGCGTCGGGAGAGTTTTTTAAATGGCATACGTTCTCCTCTATAAAGCCTGCAACAAGCTGGCGAGTTCTCGGTTAATCACCTGCTGGTTAAAATCGTGTTCGACTTTTTCGCGCGCGCGTTTGACTACCGGAGCCAGTTTGTCGGCGTCCAGTTGGCTAAACGCCGCCAGTCGTTGCGCCAGTGCGCGAGCATCGTTCTCAGGCACCAGCCAGCCGGATTTATCGGCCTCCACCAGTTCCGGTATTCCGCTATGCAGAGTAGAAACCACCGGAATGCCAACGGCCATCGCTTCCATTA
Source organism: Escherichia sp. MOD1-EC5950 (assembly GCF_002965345.1). Lineage (NCBI taxonomy): Bacteria > Pseudomonadati > Pseudomonadota > Gammaproteobacteria > Enterobacterales > Enterobacteriaceae > Escherichia > Escherichia sp. MOD1-EC5950. The sequence goes on along the minus strand of NZ_PTSR01000004.1, from coordinate 2,584 downwards.
GCGCCACCGGAATACCTTCCATATCGCCGTCCGCGCCCGTAACCGATGGCAGCAGGAAGACATCCGCGTCGTCGAGCATCGCCTTCACTTCGTGGCTCGGTTTAAACCCCGGCATCTCCACCATATCTTCCAGTTGATACTGTTCGATGAGCGTGCGTAAACGCCGCTCCCACGGGCCGATGCCGAGGATGCGATAGCGAAACGCCACACCCTGCTCTTTCAACTGACGGCAGGCTTCGATCGCCACATGCAGGCCTTTTTTCTCGGTTAAGCGTGCGACGGAAATGATTTCCAGCGGCGTTGCGGGTGCTTTCACCGGACGCGGGCTAAAGCGCGTCATGTCCACGCCCATGCGCGATACGGCGATTTTTTCTCTGGGGCAGCCCATTTTTTGCAGCCTTCCGGCCCACAGTTCGCTTATCGGTAACATCAGCTCGCCACGGCGAAACAGTTGTTGATATTCGGGGGTGTAGTGGTTGAGCACTTCCCGACTGGAGATATCAATGCCGTGGAAGATAGTAGCGATTTTGCCGCGAATGACACCCAGTTCACGCAATTTGGCTGCGGTTACCCCCGCAGGGCCAAAATGAGCGATGAACACATCGGCGCGAAACGGTGTTGCAACCCGGCCGCAAATGGCAGACAAAATCAGGTTCCGCGACTCGGCACCATAGCGTTTGAGGTTGAGCGCCTGCCAGGTGTTTTTACGATGAATGCCGCGTAAGGTCTGGCTGGCACGATGGCGTAGTTTCGCTACTTTGCCCTGAGGTTCGTCCTGTAACCAGCGAGTTTTAGCGGCAAGGTTGTATTGCGTCCATGCCGCATGGGTGTTTTGCGTATCGCCTTTTTGCAGCGCGACAATCTCCACCTCAAAGCCCATATCAATAAACGCAGTAATTTGGTTGAGGACGAAGGTTTCCGACGACAGCGGGAATTTCAGTAAAAAGAAGCCAACCTTCATTTCGCCTCCCCGATGCGTTCCAGTACAGACTGCACCATCTGCATTCCCGTCTGACGTTCGCGACTGACGGCTTCGCTAAGTCGCGCGTTCAGCGCCGGAAGCTGGCCTAAGGTATCCGCAACCATCGCTTGCAGGCTGCCGTCTAATAAATGACGAATATCCATCGCCATCTCCGGCAGCCCCAGTTGTTGCATAATCCCGGCGGATTTATGTTCGTAGTTGATAGCAATTGCCGGAGTGGCAAAGTTCATAGAGATAATGGCGGAGTGCAGGCGCGTACCGACAGTGAGTTCACAGGCAGCGAGAATTTTGCCCATTTCCAGATCGTTAAGTTCATCCATCACCACGTGGTAACGGGAAGGATCGCTGATGTGCTGGCGCAGGTTGAGCGCCACCATGCGGTCATCTTTGTTGTAGCTGTCGATGCCCGTACAGGTGGAAAGCGCAATGACCTGATACCCTTCGTCGAGAATGCGATTGACCACCCCGGCAAAGGCTTGTTCATACGCTTGTTGAGTAGTGCCGAGGCGTCTATCGAACGGTGCCAGTTCGCGCAGAGTAATTGCCACGGTTTTCTGTTGGGATGCGACGCCCAGCCAGTGTTGGACGGCGTAGCTGGCGGTGTAATCTTCAGTGTGATGATCGACCAGCCAGGCGGTATCGACGCCGTGTTCGACTTTTGCGGTAGTGATATTGCTGCGTTTCATCAGCTCAAGGCTGACCGATTCGCGCAGGATCAATGCATCGCAGTGACCAAAAACGTAGTTAGCCAGTTGGTTAAATTGCTCATCCTGGAACGGGCCGACGCTGTGACCAATCATAAACAGCGGCTTTTTCGCCATAAAGGTGCACAGAGCGTGTTCAAATTGCGGTACGCCGTAGAGATCGACAAAAAACGAACCGCCGACCTGAATAATGGCGTCGTAACCTGAAAGCAAGCGCACGAAGTCGGTAAATCCCTGGGCGATGGCAATATTACGCAGCTTGCCGGTGTCGGTGACGCGAGAGAGCAATACCTGGTGTTGGTAGCGGCGACGGAGGACTTTTTTTACGCGCCCGACAACGCCCGCCGCGCTGTTGTGTTGTTTCATTTGCAGGAACAGCGGATCGCCCATTACCGGGCGATTAAGCAGCCAGGAAGAACTGACCGGATAGCGGCTCATCACGTCCACTTCTGCGTGTGGATTGAGGATGTTGATGGCATCAAGTAAGCCACGCAAGATGGCGCTGTCGCCGCGGTTGCCGCAAGTGTGGTTGCCCAGAATAAGTAATTTCATTTTTTCCTCATAAATTTGATGCCAGGTGAGGTTGTGTTCGTTGCCGCTTTTTGCCTGATGCGACGCTGACGCGTCTTATCAGGCCTACAAGATCCGGGCACTGAACCGTAGGCCGGATAAGGCGTTTTACGCCGCATCCGGCATTCAACGCCTGATGCGACGCTGGCGCGTATTATCAGGCCTGCAAAATCCGGGCACTGAACCGTAGGCCAGATAAGGCGTTTTACGCCGCATCCGGCATTCAACGCCTGATGCGACGCTGACGCGTATTATCAGGCCTACAAGATCCGGGCACTGAACCGTAGGCCGGATAAGGCGTTTTACGCCGCATCCGGCATTCAACGCC